>CACAZG010000013.1 GCA_902536975.1 uncultured Pelagibacteraceae bacterium | reverse complement strand
TGTTTTTTAACCATTCTTGATGTTTAAGACTTAAATCATGTTGAATACTCTTTTGTTTTATGGGCATAGACAAAACAATTGTTCTAAGTCCAGTCATTGCACTTAAAGTACTTGATACGGAGGAGTCTATACCTCCAGAAATTCCAATTACTAAAGACTCAGCTTTTTTTGGCATTGAATTTATATAATTCAATATCCATTCTTTGATAAATATTACTTTTTTGCCTGGTTCCATATTAAAAATATAATAATTAATTTAAGAAAATTAAATGATTAAGATGCCGCTCTAATACCATTTTTAGCATACAAGGTATTCTTTTTAATCTCATCAGAAATCAAAAAAGCTAATTCTAGGGCTTGATTTGCATTTAATCTTGGATCACATTGTGTGTGGTATCTACTTGATAGATCGGTATCTGAAATTTTTTGCGCTCCACCAGTACATTCTGTTACATTTTGTCCTGTCATTTCTATATGAAGGCCTCCTGCATAAGATCCTTCACTCTGGTGAACTCCAAATACATTTTTTACTTCGTTTAAAACATTGTTAAATGGTCTAGTCTTAAATCCTGTTGTCGATTTAATTGTATTCCCATGCATCGGATCACATGACCAAATAACATTGAGACCTTCTTTTTTGATTCCTCTGATTAATTTAGGAAGATATTTTTCAACTTGATCATGACCAAATCTAGAAATTAGTGTAATTTTCCCTTTCTCATTTTTTGGATTAATTTGCTCACAAATTTTTGCTATTTCTTCAGGTTTAGAGGTTGGTCCACATTTAATACCAATTGGATTTTCAATTCCTCTACAGAATTCTACGTGACCACCATCAATTTGTCTTGTTCTATCACCAATCCATACAAAATGAGCTGAGGTATCGTGATATTCACCAGTTGTAGAGTCTACTCTAGTCATTGTTTCCTCAAATGGTAGATGTAGAGCTTCATGAGATGTCCAAAAATTAACAGTATAAAGTCTTCTATTAAAGTCAGATGTGATTCCACAGGCTTCCATAAAAGCTAAAGCATCAGCAATTTTGTCTTCCAATTCTTTGAATTTTTTTGCCTGCGCAGCAGATTTTATATAGCCCAAATTCCATAAATGAACTTTTTTTAAATCAGCAAAACCACCATTCGAAAAAGCTCTTATTAAATTTAAAGTTGAAGCTGACTGAGAATATGCTCTAAATAATCTTTTTGGATCTGGTTTTCTAGCTGACTTTGTAAATTCTATGCCATTTATATTATCTCCTAAGTAGCTTGGTAACTCAATATCACCTTGTTTTTCTGTTGGGGCACTTCTAGGTTTTGAAAATTGACCAGCTATTCTACCTACTTTAACAACAGGCAATGAAGCTGAGTAAGTTAAAACTAATGACATTTGAAGCATCAGTTTAAAATAATCTCTTATGTTATCTGGATTAAACTCCGCAAAACTTTCTGCACAATCACCACCTTGGAGCAAGAAAGCCTTCCCGTCAACCACACTTGCTAGTTGGTCTTTAAGATGCCTTGTTTCACCAGCAAAAACTAATGGAGGGAAATTTTTAAGTTTACTTAATACTAAATCTAATTCACCTTCATCAGGATATTCTGGAATATGTTTAACTGGATAATTTCTCCAACTATTAGGTTTCCATTTTTTCATTACAACCTGGAATATATACGCTTTTTTTCTAAAAAAAAAAGGTTTAGATCAGAATTTTAAAAGCAATAATTCCAATGATTTCTCTCAAAAATAAATCAAAATTTGTCAAATTAGCACTTATACTAAAGCTCTGATAGCTATTTATGAGGGATTTATTTGAGATTGATCTAAAATCCACAGCATGTGGAACTAAATTTAAATTAAATTTTTTTGCGATCATTAAAGATCGTTTCATATGAAATGCTGACGTGATTAAAATTGAATTTTCATTATTAATATTTAATTTTTGAATCTCTTTCAAATTTTCTATTGTGTTTCTAGTATTCCCAATAAAAATAATTCTATCTAAATCAATATTAAGTTGTGTGTAAAACTTTTTAGCTACCAAAACTTCAGATAATTTGTTTTTAATAATATATCCATTTCCACCGACATAAAAAATTCTAGAATTTTTAAATCTGTTTAATAAAACAGCAGACTCTATTAATCTTTCAGAACTTGCATTTAAATTTAATTTATTAGTTAAATCTGTAGCATTTAAATTTTCTGAACCTGCTAAAACAATTATATTTTCTAAATTTTCAATTGGAAGATTGTTTATATAATCTTTTTCTAAGAATTTAAGACCAAGTTTTCCGATTGGGAAAAAAGATATAATAATTATTAAAACTATATTAAATTTTATCATATTCAAAAAAAATTTATTTTTATTTTTATAAATCAATAATAAAACCAAAGCTGATATAAAAAGTAAGTTTGTAAAATTTGCTAATGGTGCTAAAAATTTCGAAAGATAAAAATAAAAATTATTCAACTGTTACTGACTTTGCTAAATTTCTTGGTTTATCTATATCATATCCTTTTTCAAGAGCAGAGTAAAAAGCCAATTTTTGTAAAGGTATAGTTGTTAAAAATGGAATTAGTTCGTCTTCTAACTTATCAACTTCTATTTTTTCCCAGATATTCTCAGAAATAATTTCATCTTTATTATTATTTGTAATTAATAAAACTTTGGCTCCTCTAGCAATTACTTCCTGCATGTTAGATATAGTTTTTTTATAATGCTCATCTCTTGGGGCTATAACAACTACTGGCATACCTTCTTCTATAAGGGCTAATGGTCCATGCTTCATTTCTCCTGCTGGATAACCTTCTGCATGAACATAGGCTAATTCTTTCAGTTTTAATGCTCCCTCCAATGCAATAGGAAAAGAATAACCTCTTCCCAAAAACATACATCCCTTAGCATTTGCAAATACTTTTCCTATATTTAAAAGTTTATGATCTAATTTAAGTGTTTTTTTTGCAGATGAAGACAACAAAAGTAAATTTCTAATTTTTGACTGATAAATTTTTTTTGTAATAAATTTTTGGTCAAAAGAAATTTTTAAAGACAAAATATACAAGACTAACATTTGACCAAGAAATGCTTTTGTGGATGCCACACCTATTTCTTGACCACAATAAATAGGTAAAACTAGATCTGCTTCTCTAGCTATTGAACTTTCAACAACGTTTACAACAGCACAAGTTTTCATTTTATTTTTTTTACATAATTCTAAAGCTGCATAAGTATCAGCAGTTTCGCCTGATTGAGATACAAACAAATACAAACAGTCTTCTTTAAATCTAACTTTCCGGTATCTAAATTCTGAGGCTATGTCTATATTAACATCCAAATTGGTATTTTGTTCAAACCAATATTTTGCAACCAAGCAAGAGTGATAAGCTGTTCCACACCCTATCAAAACAATCGATTTTAAAGAGTCTACTGTCCATGGAAAGTTATAAATATTTATTTGTTTATTATATTTATCAACATATTCATTTATACAATCATTAATAGTTATAGGCTGTTCTTCAATTTCTTTTTCCATAAAATATTTGTATTCACCCTTATCATAATTAATTTCATCTTTAGAGAGATTCATTACTTTTTTGTTAATTTTTGAACCATTACTTTGGAAAAATTCAATTTGATCTTTTTTAACAATACAAAATTCCTCATCGTCTAAATAAGAAATTTTATTTGTCATTGATTTTAAAGCATAAGAATCTGATCCTAGATAATTTTCGCCTGGGCCATATCCTACAGCTAAAGGAGATCCTCTTCTTGCACCGATGATTAAATCGTTTCTGTTCTTGAATATAATTCCTAATGCAAAACTTCCATGAAGTTTTTTTAAAACTTTAATCATAGTTTCTTTAAGTGAATTTTTTTTTAGGTAGTCAGTGACTAGATGGGCAATTACTTCGGTATCTGTTTGTGATTTAAACTCATAACCTTTTTTTTCTAAAATTTTTTTTAAAATTGTCGAGTTTTCAATAATTCCATTGTGTACTACTGAAACCTGTTCTGATGAATGAGGGTGAGCATTAATTTTACTTGGTTTACCATGTGTAGCCCATCTAACATGACCAATGCCAGTACTTCCTTTAAGATTATATTTTATTATATCTTTTTCTAAAATATCAACTCTTCCCTCACACTTTACCTCATTTATATTTCCATCAACTAGCGTTGCTATTCCAGCAGAGTCATAACCTCTATATTCTAATTTTTTTAATGAATTAATTATTCTGCTAGAAACCTCCTTAGAGCTAATTATTCCGATTATCCCGCACATCTATTTTTTTTTTTTATAATTTTTAATTTCAATTTGCTCTGCTCTTGTTAAAGCTAATGTTTCTTTTGAAACATTTTTAGTTATGACTGATCCTGCACCTATTACACTTTTTTTACCTATCTGCACTGGAGCAACTAAAGATGAATTAGATCCAACAAAAACCTCATCACTAATTATTGTCTTTCTTTTTTTTACACCATCATAATTACATGTGATTGTTCCCGCACCTATGTTAACCTTTTTACCTAGATTAGAGTCTCCAACATATGAAAGATGATTTAATTTTGAATTCTTCCCAACCACACTTTTTTTTACCTCAACAAAATTTCCAACTTTTGAACCAAATTTAAGGACTGTGCCTTGCCTTAATCTAGCATAAGGTCCAACATTTACATTATTTTCAATTTTTACTCCCTCTAAATGGGAAAAAGAAAAAATATTTACATTATTACCAATTGAAACATTTTCAGAGAAAACAACATATGGTTCAATTTTAACATTGTTTCCTATTTTAGTATTTTTGGAAAAAAAAACTGTTTCGGGTGCTGTCATTTTCACCCCTTTCTTTATAAATTTTTTTCTCAATACTTCTTGTTCGTTTTTTATTTTTTTTTGTTTCATTTGATATTTGTATATATTTGGGTATTAATTTAATTAATTCACAATTTATTTCTTAATAATACTTTTATATGGGCCAAAAATTTACAATTCTCTTTGATTTAGACGGAACCTTAATTGATACTGCTCCTGATTTAATACGAGCTCACAACCATGTAATGAAAAAATTTGGCTATCCAACAAAAACCTTAGGTGAATTAAAAAATGCTGTAGGTAAAGGTGCAAAGGCAATGATGGCAAAAGCTAATGGTCAGTGGAAATGGTTTGATGAAAAAATTCAAAATGAAATGACAAATGAATTTTTAGCTTACTATGGAGACAATATTTTACATGAGAGTAAATTAATTAATGGTGTTAAAGAATTTCTAAATTGGTGCAAAAAAGAAAATATTTCGATGGCTGTTTGCACTAATAAGACTGAACATTTAGCGGTTGATCTTTTAAAGAAAATTGGAATTTATGATTATTTTGAGTATGTTGCAGGTTATAATACTTTTGAATATTGTAAACCAGACCCCAGGCACTTAACTACAACTATCGAAATTTTAGATGGTAAAGTAAATAAATCAATTATGATTGGAGATAGTGAAACAGATGCAAATGCCGCTAAAGCTGCTGAAATCCCAATAATTTTACTTAAATATGGTTATACAGAAAAACATTCAAACGAAATTTATCATAATCACCTAATTAAAGACTTTGTAGGAATTGAAAAAATAATAACTGAATATCTTTAATATTGATTAATTTAATTTAACTATTAAAACAAAATAACAACCTAGGAATTATTTTGTTGTTAAACACTATTAAAGTATACCCGTCAAAAATTAAACTTCCAAAGAAGAAACAGCTTGCGTGGAAAATAGCGATGATTGCTAGTGATAATGCAAAATTAAATAACGATTCGGTGGAAATGGTTATCAACAGAATAATAGATAATGCTTCTGTAGCGATAGCATCCTTAAACAGAAAACCAGTTATATCAGCAAGAGAAATGGCCAAAGGTCATATTAGAAATTCAGGATCTACTGTTTTTGGAATTAACTCCAAAACAAAATTTGATCCTGAATGGGCTGCTTGGGCAAATGGAACGGCAGTTAGAGAATTAGATTTTCATGATACTTTTTTAGCAGCAGATTATAGTCACCCAGGTGACAATATTCCTCCAATTTTGGCTGTTGGGCAAAAACTTAAAAGAAGTGGATTAGATCTCTTAAGAGGTATAATTACTGCTTACGAAGTACAAGTGAATTTGGTAAAAGGAATTTGCTTACACAAACATAAAGTTGACCACATTGCTCACTTAGGGCCTAGTGTTGCAGCTGGAATTGGTTCAATGTTAAAATTAAATACTGAAACTATTTATCAAGCTGTGCAACAAGCTCTTCATGTTAGTATTTCAACTCGTCAATCTAGAAAAGGTGAAATATCAAGTTGGAAAGCATATGCTCCAGCTCATGCTGGTAAGTTAGCAATTGAAGCAGTTGATAGAGCTATGAGAGGTGAAGGCGCTCCTAGTCCTATTTATGAAGGAGAAGATAGTGTTATTGCAAGAATACTGGATGGAAAAAATGCAAAATATAATGTTCCATTACCTAAAAAGAATGAACCGAAAAAAGCTATTTTAGAAACGTATACCAAAGAATATTCAGCTGAATACCAAGCCCAAGCGTTAATCGATATTGGTAAGAAATTAAATAAAAAAATTTCTGATTTTAAAAACATTAAAAAAATAGATATTTATACTAGTCACCATACGCATTTTGTAATTGGAACAGGTGCTAATGATCCTCAAAAAATGGATCCTAATGCATCAAGAGAAACTTTAGATCACTCTATTATGTACATTTTTGCTGTAGCTTTAGAAGATGCAGATTGGCATCATGTAAAATCATACACAAAATCAAGAGCTAATAGAAAAAGTACAATTAAAATATGGAAATCAATAACAACTCATGAAGATAAAAAGTGGACCAAAAAATATCATCATCCAGATCCAAAAAAGAAATCGTTTGGGGCAAAAGTTGTAGTTACGTTAAATAATGGTAAAAAAATATCTGAGGAGCTTGAGAGAGCTGATGCACATCCATATGGATCAAGACCCTTTAAGAGAAAAGATTATATTAAGAAATTTTTAACTTTAACTGATAAAATATTATCTAAAAAAGAAAGTGATAGATTTTTAAAAACTGTGCAAAATTTAAAAAAGTTAAAAAAAGGGAGCCTCAACAGATTAAATATCGAGGTGAACAGGAAATATTTAAAGAAAAATAATAAAAAAGGTATTTTTTAAAATGCATTTTGTTGAAAAAGATTTAACTCAAAAAAGAATTGACTTAGATGCTAAACTTAAATCTAATAAAATACTAAGAGTGCCTGGTGCCTACAATCCTTTAACGGCTAAATTGATAGAAGAAATCGGTTATGATGCAGTCTATGTGTCTGGCGGTGTAATGGCAAATGATTTAGGATTTCCAGATATTGGATTAACAACTCTTCAAGATGTAAGCACAAGATCTTATTTAATTTCTAGAGTAACAAATCTTCCAACAATTGTTGATATTGATACTGGATTTAAGTCATGCAAAGAAACAATTGAGACATTTGAAGAATTTGGAGTTGCTGCTGTTCATTTGGAAGATCAGATTGAGCAGAAAAGATGTGGCCATTTAGATAACAAAGAACTTATCTCAAAAGAGAAAATGGTTGAAAAGATAAAAGAATGTGTGTCCTCAAGAAAAGACAAAAATTTTAAGATTATAGCAAGATCAGATGCAAAAAGTGTTGAAGGAATTGATAGTATGATTGATAGATGTAAGGCTTATATTGATGCAGGTGCAGAAGTAATATTTCCAGAAGCTCTAGAAGATGAGAAGGAATTTGAATTCGTTAGAAAATCCCTTGATTGTTATCTTTTAGCAAATATGACAGAGTTTGGAAAATCAAAATTACTAAATTATAAACAACTTGAAGAATTGGGATATAATATTGTTATTTATCCTGTTTCTACTCAAAGATTAGCTATGAAAAATGTTGAAGACGGTTTACGTGCCATTTTTGCTGATGGACATCAAAACAATATTATTGATAAAATGCAAACGCGGAAAAGATTATATGATTTAGTAGAATACGAAAAATATAATGCTTTAGACGAAAAGATTTACAATTTTAATACAGACGGGCATGAATAATGAGTGATGATATCAAAAAAGGGTTATTAGGTATAGTTGTTGACGAAACAGAAGTTTCCAAAGTAATGCCAGAAATCAATTCTTTGACTTATAGAGGATATGCCGCTCAAGATTTATGTGCTAAATGTAAATTTGAAGAGGTCGCTTATCTTATCCTCAATGGTGAATTACCAACCAAAAAACAATTAATGAAATTTGAAAAAGAAGAAAGAAAAGAGAGAAAGCTATCTAAAACGTTATTAGATGACATCAAAAAATTTCCTAAAAAAGCTCACCCTATGGATGTTGCTAGAACAGCAGTTAGTATTATGGGACTTGAAGACAAAGAAACCAAGGATAATTCCCCTAAAGCCAATATGCGAAAAGTTATGAGAATTTTTGCAAAAATGCCAGTTGCTCTAGCTGCATTCTACAGAGCAAGAAAAGGAAAAAAAATTATTCCACCCAAAAAAAACCTATCTTTTTCAGAAAATTTTTTTCATATGTGTTTTGGAAAGGTTCCAAACAAAGATATAGTCAAAGCGTTTGATGTATCTTTAATTTTATATGCTGAACACAGTTTTAATGTTTCAACTTTTACAGCAAGAACAATAACAAGCAGTTTATCTGATATTCATGGTGCAATTACTGGTGCTATAGCAAGTTTAAAAGGACCTCTACATGGAGGAGCTAACGAAGAGGTTATGCATATGATGAATAAAATTAAAAAACCAGAAAACGCATTTAAATGGATAAATAAAGCTCTAGACAATAAAGATGTTGTTATGGGCTTCGGGCATAGAGTTTACAAAAGTGGAGATTCAAGAGTTCCTACAATGAGAGAATATTTTGGTAAAGTTGCAAAGATTAAAAAAGATAAAAAGTTTGAGAAAATTTATGACATTGTTGAGAAGGTAATGATTGATAGGAAAAATATTCATCCAAACGTGGATTACCCTACTGGACCGACTTATCATTTAATGGGTTTTGACACTGATTTCTTTACTCCGATTTTTGTTATTTCAAGAATTACTGGTTGGTCTGCTCATATTATAGAACAACATGCTGCTAACAAACTGATTAGACCATTAGCTAGTTA
The DNA here is from genome assembly GCA_902536975.1 of uncultured Pelagibacteraceae bacterium. Taxonomy (GTDB): domain Bacteria; phylum Pseudomonadota; class Alphaproteobacteria; order Pelagibacterales; family Pelagibacteraceae; genus Pelagibacter. The sequence goes on along the minus strand of CACAZG010000013.1, from coordinate 11,251 downwards.
TAAGGGCAGTAAGCACCGTAGGGTTCTACAATTAAATCAAAGATAATTTTATGAAAAAGCTTCTGTCCAAGATCCTCTTGTAGATGCTTTAGAATATTCAGTTGCTCTACCTTCAAAGAAGTTCATGTGCTCTACAGCATTCAACATAGTATCAAGCCAAGTTAGTGGATTTTTTTGAACGTCATAAATAGGTTCTAAACCTAGCTGATCTAATCTTCTATTGGCTATAAACCTTATATAATCTTTAACTTCTTTTGCTGTTAAACCTTCCATAGGTCCCATTTCAAAAGCTAAATCAATAAAAGAATCTTCATGCTCAACAATAGTTCTGCACGCTTCGTAAAGTTCTTTTTTAAGTTTTGGTGTCCATATCTCTGGATTTTCTTTAATAAATTCCTTAAAGATTCTGATCATTGAATTACAGTGAAGTGTTTCATCTCTTACTGACCAAGTAACAATTTGGCCCATACCCTTCATCTTATTATGTCTTGGAAAGTTAAGTAGGATTGCAAAGCTTGCAAATAATTGCAGACCCTCTGTGAATGCGCTAAATACTGCAACTGTTTTTGCAATATCTTCTTTTGAGTTTACATTGAAACCTTGCATGTAATCATATTTATCTTTCATTTCTTTATACTTCATGAAAGCTGAATATTCTGATTCTGGCATTCCAATAGTATCTAAAAGATGTGAGTAAGCTGCAACGTGAACCGTTTCCATAGATGCAAACGCAGTCATCATCATTAGTACTTCAGTTGGTTTAAATACTGTTGTGTAGTGTCTTAAGTAACAATTGTTAACTTCAACATCAGCTTGAGTAAAAAATCTAAAAATTTGAGTTAATAAATTTTTCTCTGGTTGTGATAAGTTTTTTTGCCAATCTCTTACATCATCTCCTAATGGAACTTCTTCAGGCAACCAATGAATTCTCTGTTGAGTTAACCAAGCATCATAACACCATGGGTATCTAAATGGTTTGTAAACTGGGTTCTCAACTAATAAACCCATTTTTTTTGGTTGAATTATTTCTTTATTTAATTTTTCTGCTACTGACACGATAAACACTCCTCATAATCTTGTTGGTTATTATTTTCTTCTTTTGATTTATAAACGTTTGCTGCAATGTCAGTTGAATTTGCATCATTAACATTTTCAGCACGTTGTATTGATTTAGACCTGCAGTAGTAAAGACTCTTCAAACCTTTCTTCCATGCTTGGAAGTGGATTTGATGTAAATCTCTTTTATGTACATCTGCAGGTAAAAATAAATTAATAGATTGGGCTTGAGAAATATGAGGTGTTCTGTCTGCACTTAAATCTATGAGCCATCTTTGATCTAACTCAAAAGCTGTTTTAAAAACGTCTTTTTCATCTTGAGTTAAGAAATCTAAATGTGAAACAGACCCTTGATTAGTTGTAATGCTTGACCAAACTTCATCTGTGTCTTTTCCATGTTTTTCTAATAGTTTTCTTAGATATTTGTTACGTACGTTGAAAGATCCTGAAAGTGTTTTATGTGTGAAGCTATTTGCAGCAATTGGCTCAACGCCAGGAGATGTACCACCACATATAATAGATATAGAAGCAGTTGGAGCTATTGCAGTTTTATTAGAAAATCTCTCCATAATACCATAATCTGCAGCATCTGGACATGGTCCTCTTTCCTCCGCTAGATCTTTTGATGCCTTATCTACATTTTTGTGAATATGTTCAAAGATCTTTTTATTCCAAGCTTTGCTCATTACAGATTCGATTGGGATCATTTTCTTTTGATAATAAGAATGAAGTCCCATTACACCCAATCCCACACTTCGTTCTCTCATAGCTGAGTATGTAGCATCACTAAATTGTTCAGGTGCATTTTCTATAAAGTCTGTCATAACATTGTCTAAAAATCTCATAACATCTTGAATAAAGTTTTCATCGTCTTTCCATTCATCATACTTCTCTACATTTAAAGATGATAAACAACATACAGCAGTTCTATCTCTTCCATCTTTATCAATTCCAGTTGGAAGTGTAATCTCACTACAAAGGTTTGAGGTTTTAACATTAAGACCAGCAAGTTTATGGTGTTGAGGAATTTGCCTATTAACAGTATCAATGAAAACAATGTATGGTTCTCCTGTTTCAATTCTTGCAGTCAATAATCTTATCCATAAATTTCTAGCAGAAACTGTTGCTTGAACCGCTCCATCTTTTGGGCTTTTTAGTCCCCATTGTTCATCTAACTCAACAGCTCTCATGAATGCATCTGAAACTAAAACACCGTGGTGTAGGTTTAATGATTTTCTGTTTGGATCTCCTCCAGTTGGTCTTCTCATTTCAATGAATTCCTCAATCTCTGGATGATCTATTGGAATATAACAAGCTGCAGATCCTCTTCTTAATGAGCCTTGGCTGATTGCCATTGTTAATGAGTCCATTACTTTAATAAATGGAATTATACCTGATGTCTTACCAACTCTTCCAATTTTTTCCCCTATTGATCTAAGATTGCCCCAATAACTTCCAATACCACCGCCTCTTGCAGCTAGCCAGACGTTCTCACTCCACAAATCTAAAATACCATTAAGGCTATCACTAGCTTCGTTTAAGAAACAAGATATAGGCAGTCCTCTAGTTGTTCCTCCATTTGATAAAACTGGTGTTGCTGGCATAAACCATAAATTACTAATATAATTATAAAGTCTTTGAGCATGTAAATTGTCATCCGCGTAATGACTTGCAACTCTTGCAAATAAATCTTGAAAAGACTCGTTTGCACCTAAATATCTATCTTTAAGAGTAGCTTTACCAAAATCAGTTAAGTTATCATCTTTGTTTCTATCAATTTTGATTGTTATACCTTTTGAATTTTGAAATAATTCTGTTTCACTATTTAGAGAAAATAAATCTAATCTTTTATCTTTAGGTTCTTGATTCACATTTGGTGTATAATCGGAGACAGCTTTCCTAATAGCTTGTGATAAAATCTTGTTCATTTAGCTCCTTTTTTGTACTATACTTAATATATTAAAACAACTAGATGTTGTATGATGGTTTGGTAATTACACTATATAACCAACAAATCAATAGAACATTTATAGAACTTACAAAAAAGATTATCAATAAAAAAATAAAAAAAATATAAAAATATCAACATGGAAAATTCAATAAAAATTGATCCTTTTGGCTTTAGAGAGTACGACGCCCGATGGTTGTACCCTGATAACATCAATTTAGAAGGTGTGACAAATTTGGGAAAAGGTTTGGGATCACAAGTTATCAGTCACACAAACACAAAAAATCCAAGAATCATTGTTGGCCATGATTACAGATCTTATAGTGAAGAAATAAAAATAGCACTTAAAAAAGGTCTCATATCAACTGGGTGCTACGTTGAGGATATAGGATTGTCTTTGTCGCCTATGGTTTATTTCGCACAATTTAATTTAAAAAGTGATGCGGTAGCAATGGTAACAGCAAGTCATAATGAAAATGGATGGACTGGTGTAAAAATGGGGATTAAAAAAGGATTAACTCACGCTCCAGAGGAAATGAAAGAGCTAAAAGAAATAACGCTAAATAATAAATTTGTAGAGGGTCATGGCAGTGAAAAAGAGGTAAGTAATTTTCAAAGTATTTATAAAGATGATCTAATAAATAAAAATAAAATTAATAAAAAAATCAAAGCTGTTGTTGCTTGTGGAAACGGAACAGCAGGAATATTCGCACCCGATATATTAAGAGGCATTGGTTGTGAGGTTATTGAGTTAGATTGTAATTTAGATTATACATTTCCCAAATATAATCCAAATCCAGAAGATTTAGAAATGCTACATGCTATAAGTAAATGTGTTTTAGAAAATAATGCTGATATAGGTTTTGGTTTTGATGGAGATGGTGATCGTGTTGGAGTTATTGATGATAAAGGAAATGAAATATTCTCAGATAAAATCGGTTTATTAATTGCTAGAAATTTATCTAATAATCACAAAAATTCAAAATTTATAGTGGATGTAAAATCAACTGGTTTATATTCGACTGATGAAGTTTTAAAAAAAAACTCCTGTGAAACGTTGTACTGGAAAACAGGTCATTCCCATATTAAAAGGAAAGTAAACCAAGAAAAGGCCCTTGCAGGTTTTGAAAAAAGTGGTCATTTCTTTTTTAATCAACCTTTAGGTTACGGGTACGATGACGGAATAAACTCAGCAATACAAGTATGTCATTTACTAGATAACAATAATAAAAAAATGAATGAGATAATTAGCGAACTACCTATTACTTATCAATCTCCGACCATGGCTCCATTTTGTAAAGATGATGAAAAATATAAAGTTGTTGATGATTTAATTAAAAAAATAGAGGATTTAAAAATAAATAATATTAAAATTGATAATCAAGAAATTGAAAATATTCTAACAGTAAATGGAATAAGATTTACTTTTAATGATGGTTCCTGGGGTTTAATTAGAGCTTCGTCAAATAAGCCTTCATTAGTAGTTGTAACTGAGAGTCCTACCTCAAATGAAAGAAAGAAAAAAATCTTCGATTTTATTGATGATTTACTACAAAAAACTGGCAAAATTGGTGAATACGATCAAAAGATTTAATTAAAGATCTAAAAACCTGATTAAAAATAAAGTTCCTATAACGTATAAAAATACTCCAAACATTCTCTGAGTTTTATTTTTATCAGTAGTATGGACCATATTTGCACCAACACGTGCCATAAATGATGTTATTGGAATAAATATAAGAAAAGCGGGAATATTCACAAAACCAAGGCTCAAAGGAAGATTTGCATTCAGTAAAAATCCAGAAGTTAAAAAACCAATAGAACCAATAGAAGCTATAACAAATCCTATGGCAGCTGAACTACCTATTGCTCTACTAATTGGATATCCAAAATATCTTAATATTGGAACATTCATCATTGCACCAGTAATTCCCATAGGTGCAGATATAAAACCAGACAAAAAACCAAAAGTTGCTCTTGGGAAAAACTTAAATTTTTTATTTTTTCTTAATTCCTGTTTAACTAGTAATAAATATCCACCAAAAAAATAGACAACGACAGCAAAAAACAAAACTAAAGACTTTGTATTTAATAATGCTGCCATGTAAGTGCCCAGCAAGACTCCAAATATTACAAATAAACCATAAGTTTTTAAAATATTTATATCTACTGCTTTATGTTTTCTGTGAGTCATTACTGAAACAAAAGATGTAAAAATAGTTATAGAAAAAGCTGTACCAACTGATAGGTGCATTAAATATGATTTATCAATATCTGCAGTCTCGAAAATAAAAAAAAGAACAGGTACCGAAATCAATCCACCACCAATACCAAAGTAACCAGCAAAAAAACCAACCGGAAATGCAGTTAGTATCATTAACAAAATAAGTAGGTAGTATTGATTTGATAAAATTGTATTAATCAATTTGACCTGCCGAATGTAACTTGGGAGAAAGTTTAACTTTATCCATAATATGATCTATTTTTTTTACATCCGCATCTCTTACACACATATTTTCACTTAAATATCTTTTCCAATGACTTGAGCCAGTTTGACCATGAAATAAACCAAGAGTATGTCTCATCACTTGATTTACTCTTGTACCTTTTTTAACTTCAGTTTTAACATATTCAATTAAATCTTCTATAACTTCTTCTCTATCTTTAATGTCATAGTTATTAAATATTTCATTTTCGATTTCTGCTAAAAGGTATGGAGAATGATAAACAGATCTTCCAATCATAACACCATCAACTTTATCTAAATGATTTTTAACCTGATCAGTTGATGTAATTCCACCATTAATTATTATTTCTAAATCTTTAAAGTCTTTTTTAAGTTTATAAACGTAGTCATACTTTAAAGGAGGTATATTAAGATTTTGTTTTGGAGTAAATTTTCCGAGCATTGCTTTTCTTGCGTGAATAATAAAAGTCTTAACGCCAGTTGCTCTAAGACTATTTATAAAATTATAAAAATGTTCATAATCTTCAACATCATCATAACCAATTCTAGTCTTAACAGTGACTGGTAGCGATGTAGAATTTATCATTTCTGATAAGCAATCTGCTACAAGATTTGGTTCTTTAATTAGACAGGCTCCAAACTTATTTTTTTGAACTTTTTTACTAGGGCAGCCTAAATTTAAATTTATTTCATCATAACCAAATTCTTCGCCAATTTTTGCTGAATTTGCTAATAATTTGGGTGTAGATCCACCTAATTGAAGAGCTACAGGTTTTTCTCTTAGATCAAAAGATAATAATTTTTCCTTATCTCCTCTGTCAATAGCTTCTGAGACTACCATTTCAGTATAAAGAAGTACGTTTTTACTTATTAATCTTAGAAAAAATCTCTCATGCCTGTCAGTGCAATCCATCATTGGAGCAACTGATACAAGTCTTTTAATTTTAGGCATATTTTTTAACTTTATTTGAAATATTTACTTTTTTTTCGTTTACATATTCTTGATGGTTCTTCTCAATTTTTGCTAATTCATATCGATAATTAACCATCACACCAAAAGATCTCCTAAATCCAACTTCAGAAACATTAGCATTAATAGCGATATCATCTATATCAGCTCCATTTTTTAGGTGAAATCTACATACATCATTAATTGGAAATCCGAAATCATTTTTTTGTTTTACTAAATAATTTAAAGCTAATTTGCTTATCAGGGCTTTATTATCTGCAATTCTTTTATCACCAATTTTTAAATCAGATGCTTTCAAAAAGTCTAAACTATTTTTATTTGCCTCACCAAGTATTTCAGCTGCTTCAGAACTTTCCATGTTTTTAAACCAATCTGCAAAGCCAACCATTGGTGACAACGTTCCAAAGTATTTTATATCAGGAAGCTCCTCTTGAAGTTCATATACAACTCTTTTTATAAGAAAGTTTCCAAGTGTTACTCTAGATAGTCCATCTTGACAGTTGCTGATTGAGTAAAATGTTGCTGTATCATAATTTTTAATATTTTCTTCAGAAGGTCTAGTTAACTCTTGTATAGACTGACTTAGTCCTTTTGTTAATGCGATTTCAACAAAAATAATTGGCTCATCTTCTAATGCAGGGTGAAAATATGCAAAAAATCTTCTGTCTTTACCAAGTCTTCTTTTTAACTCATTCATATCTTTCATAGAATGAACTTTTTCATATTTCAATAATTTTTCTAAGATTGCAGCTTTTGTATCCCAAGTAATTTTTCTTAATTTTAAAAAACCTGGATTGAACCAATTTTTAAATATATCTATCAAATCATAATCTAAACTTTTTAATTCTGGATTTTCTTTCAACAATCTAAGCAGGTCTTCTCTAAGTGATACAATCTCAGAGGTTCCGTTTGGAGCCATATTTAGTCTTACAAACAACTCTTTTCTAATTCCAGAAGCAACTCTTGATAAGTTCAAGATTGAATAATCATCTTGATTATCACTATATTTTTTTATTGCTTCATTTATTTTTAATGGATCTGGTTTATATTTTTGATTAACCTGAATTAAAAATTTATTTTTTTCCTCTATGGATAGATTTTGATATCTAAATAATATATCTCTTGCCAAAGTAATTCCAAATGCTGCACCTTTTGTAGATAACAAGTCATCACAAAGATCGATCAAATCTCTCTTTTTTGTAATACTTTTAAGAGATTTTTTTTCTAAAATCTTTTGGCCAGCATCAGCAATAGTCTCAAAAATTCTTTTTATATTAAGCATGATGTTTTTTATATATTAAAAACCTAAACTTTTACCCATTATTTTATCTGGCAACCAAGTAACTATTTCAGGAAAAATACACAAAATTAATATAGCTAGAGCCATAATTATCATAAATGGTATAGATCCCTTTAATATCTCTGACAGACTAACGTCTGGTGTAATACCTTTAATTATATAAAGATTTAATCCAACAGGTGGGGTAATAAGACCAATTTCCATATTTATTGTAAATACAATTGCAAACCAATAAGGGTCGAAGCCCAAAGTAGTTATAACTGGTAGTAATATCGCTGAAGTCATCACAATAACTGCTACTGGTGGTAAAAAGAAACCTGCAATTAAAAGAAAAATATTAATTAAAATAAATACAACCCATTTATTTGAACTTAATTCTACCATACTTTGAGCTAATGATTGAGTTACATAAAGCTGTGATAATGTGAATGCGAATAGATAAGATGCAGCGATGATAAACATTATCATCACACTTTCTTTCATAGATACTTTGACAATGTTCCAGATTTTTTTTGGTTGATAAATTTTATAAACTACAGCAATTAATACAAAAACTAAAAAAGCTCCAACTCCAGATGCTTCTGAAGGTGTAGCTACTCCACCATACAAAACATAAAGAACACCAGCTATAATTGCTAAGAAAGGCAAAATTCTTGGCAAGACTTCAATTTTCTCTTTAAAAGTTGGGGGTGTTCTGTTCTTTAAGGCTTTTGCTGAATCTTTATCAATAAAATAACTATGTATGAGAGCCCATATAGCAAACATACCTGCTAACATAAATCCAGGTATCAAGCCACTTAAGAATAATCTACCAATTGATGTTCCTGTAGCAATTCCATATACAATCAAAACAATGCTGGGAGGAATTAAAACTCCTAGCGTACCACCAGCTGCTATTGTCCCTGTTGCAATTTGATCTGAATACCCTCTTTTTCTCATCTCAGGTATTCCCATAGTTCCAATTGCTGCACATGTTGCAGGACTTGATCCGCTTAAAGCTGCAAATATTGAACAAGCACCAATGTTAGAAATTACTAATCCACCTGGTACTCTCCAAAGCCATCTATCTAATCCTGTATATAGATCTTTTCCTGCTGGTGAGTTGGCAACTGCCATTCCCATTAAAATAAACATAGGAATTGAAAGTAAAACAAACGAGTTTAGTCCTGCATAAAAAGTTTCTGCAAAAACATCTAACATTTGAAAGCCTTCAAATGCAACCAACAATGTTATAGAGACAAAGCTCAAACCAAATGCAATTGGTATTCCAGAAAATAAAACTACTAAAGTGAAAACCGCAACGATGATTGCTATTATTAATGGATCCATTAGTAACTGCCCTCTTCGTCTACAAGTTTAATTATTTCAGCAATATATTGAAGGATCATTAAGGCTGCTCCTATCATCATTGATGAATAAGGTATCCATAAGGGAGGATCCCAAACGGTTCCTGTTGAATAGTTTTTTGTAAATGCTTCCTCCACCATTAAATACCCAAAATAAAATAAGATTAAAAAAAATAATAGACTAATTAGTGATGTAAAAATTTTGAGTCTAAGAATATTTTTCTTTGATAAAAAATCATAAATCCATTCCATGCTTACATGAGCTTTTTCGCTTAAAACATAAGCACTTCCTATAAAAGTTGAAGCAACTAAAAGCATCGTCACTAGCTCTGTTTGCCAAGTGATTGCTCTTTGAAAGAAATATCTCTCAAAAACTAACTCTACTATAACCAAGATTGACAGGAGCAGAGCTAAAACAGCAAAAGCACCACATGCTTGTGAACTATAATTACAGAATTTTAAATATTTTTGTTTCATGAAAAAAAACCCCTATTTAATATTTTAAATAGGGGTTCTTTATATATCTTTTTATTTAACTGCTAAAGCCATTTCCATTAGCTTATCACCACCTGGAACTTTTTCAGCAAATGCTTTGTGTGAAGATTGTTTAGCAATCTCAACCCAAGCCGCATGGTCGTTTGCATCCATATATACTAATTTTACTCCTGCTGCTTTATAAGCGTCTTCAAATTTTTTATCTAAATTTTCAACTTGCGCAGTCATATATTTTTCAGCAACTTTACCAGCTTTCATTAAAGCATCTTGTTGTTTTGAATTTAATTTATCAAAGCTCATTTTTGACATCAAAATTGGCTCGTACATAAACCACAATCCAAATTTTCCTGGAGGTGTTGCACATGTTACTTGCTCATAAATTTTGTAACTTACAAAACTTCCAGAACTAGTATTTGCACCTGTTAATACTCCAGTTTGTAATCCAGTGTAAATTTCTGATGAAGGCATACTTTGAATACCAGCACCAGCTGCCTCTAACATTTGGTTAAAAGCTTTACCAGCTGCTCTCATTACTTGTCCTTTAGCATCTGACGGATTTTTAATACATTTTGACTTAGATGCAAAACCACCCCCAAGCCAAGCATCAGAAAGAACAACAACACCAGCATCATTAATAATTCTCTTAATTTCAGTCATCATTGGACCTTTATTAAATCTTAAGGCGTGGTCATGATTTTTAACTGTTCCTGGCATTAAAGTTGCATCAAATTCTGGATGGAATTTTGATGCGTACGCTAATGGAAATGCTGAAATATCTAACTGACCAGTTGTCATTGGTTTCCATTGTTCTTTTGGTTTATATAATGATTTTGCTGGGTAAATTCTAATATCTAAATCTACTCCTGCTTTTTTAACTTCATCTGCAATTATTTGAACCATTTCATGTCTTGGATCATAAGAACCATCCGCTCTAGGCGTTCCTGGCCATTGGTGACTTGCTTTTAGTGTCACAGCATATGCTGATCCAATTAATGAGAAAGCTAAAAATAATGTTGTGAAATAAAAACTTATTTTTTTTAACATATTTTCCCCTCTTTAAATTAATTTAATAATGATATTAAATTGAACTTAAAGGTAAGAGTCAATATAAGGAAATGTCGTATATTTTATTATGGATGGACCACTAAAAAATTTATTAGTTGTTGATTTAACAAGGGTTTTGGTAGGACCTTATTGTACAATGATACTCTCAGATTTAGGTGCGAGAGTTATAAAAATTGAGGCACCTGAAACAGGCGATGACTCTCGAAAATTTGGACCTTTTGTTAAAGATTATTCTGCATACTTTATGTCATTAAATAGAGGAAAAGAAAGTATCGCTTTAAATTTAAAGAATGAAGAGGATAAAAAAATTTTTGATCAAATTTTATCTAAAGCAGATATTTTAGTAGAAAACTTTAAACCTGGCACATTAGAAAAATGGGGTTTTGGCTGGAAAGATGTAAGTAAAAAATATCCTAAATTAATTTATGCATCAGCATCAGGCTTTGGCCAAACTGGGCCTTTAAAAGAACTCCCTGCCTATGACATGGTTGTTCAAGGTATGGGAGGCTTAATGAGTGTAACTGGTCATCCAAACTCAGAACCAACAAGGGTTGGAACCTCTATTGGTGATATCACAGCAGGTCTGTTTACTGCAATTGGAATT
>CACAZG010000012.1 GCA_902536975.1 uncultured Pelagibacteraceae bacterium | reverse complement strand
GTGATTGGGGAGTTGAAGCATCAGAGTCTATAAGAGTTACTGACAATGGATGTGAATTATTTTGTAATTATCCAAAAGAGCTACATATAAAGAGCTAATTAACTGTTGCAAATAGCATAACTAAATGTTTTAAAAACTACCTTATGTCAAAAAAAGCTGATTTCGTAAAATTTGATAAAGTAGACAAAAGTTACGACGGAAAAGTATTAGTAGTTAAAGATCTAAATTTAGATATTGAAGAAGGTGAGTTTGTGACAATGCTTGGACCTTCTGGTTCAGGGAAAACTACATGTCTAATGATGCTTGCTGGTTTTGAAACTCCAACAAATGGAGAAATATTTTTAGACAACAATCCAATTTCTAATATTCCGCCACATAAAAGAGGGATCGGAATGGTTTTTCAAAATTATGCTCTATTTCCTCACATGACTGTTTTTGAAAATTTAGCATTTCCATTAAAGGTTAGAAAAATGTCTCAAGAGGATATAGAGAAAAAAGTGGACAAAGCTTTATCAATGGTCTCCCTTGGTGGATTTGCAAACAGAATGCCAGGTCAACTTTCAGGTGGTCAACAACAAAGAGTTGCAGTTGCAAGAGCTTTAGTTTTTGATCCGTCTGTTGTTTTAATGGATGAGCCATTAGGTGCATTAGATAAAAATTTAAGAGAAAGTATGCAGTACGAAATTAAACATATTCATGAAAGTATTGGTGTAACAGTAGTTTATGTAACTCATGACCAGGGTGAGGCATTAACGATGTCAAATAGGATTGCAGTATTTAATGATGGTAAAGTTCAACAACTATCAAGCCCTGATAAGTTATATGAAGAACCAGTTAACTCTTTTGTTGCAGAATTTATTGGCGAAAATAATACTTTTGGTGGAGAAGTCTCTGAAATTTCAAATGGAACATGTAAAGTTAAATTAGAAAAGGGTGAAATAATTGCTAATCCAATTTCAGTTAAATCTGTTGGAGAAAAAACTACAGTATCAATTAGACCAGAACGAGCTTTGATAAACCCTAAAGACAAAATGGATAATAATCAAAAAGGAAAAATCGAAGAGGTCATTTATCATGGGGATCACACTAGAGTTAGATTAAATTTACTTGGCAATTCAGAATTTATATTGAAAGTACCAAACAGTTCTCAAAACCTAGATATAAAACTTGGTAATGAAATTAATATTGGCTGGAACAGTCATGACGCTAGAGCTTTAGACCCAAAATAAGCGAAATTATTACATTTTCGCCAAAATCACCTGTTGACTCTTATATTCTATGTTGCTGTACTCCTTTTTTTATAAAAAAAACGTTTAAACGGAGGATAAATGAAAAAAATAAGTAAATTATTACTTGCTTTAACATTTGCAGTTTCTGTATCTACATCCGCTTTTGCAGTAGTTGTTGCATCATGGGGTGGAGCATACACAGAAAGTCAAAAATTAGGATATGGTGATCCAACATCTAAAGCATTAGGTGTACCAATCGAGTGGGTTGACTATTCAGGTGGACTTTCAGAAATTAAAGCGCAAATAGAAGCAGGAGCAATCACATGGGATATTATAGACGTATTCGCTTATGATACTATTAATGGATGTGATGAAGGAATTTTTGTTGAATTTGATTTTGACAAAGATTTCCCGCCAGCACCAGATGGTACACCAGCTAGTGAAGACTTCTTTACTGATATGCCAAGTAAATGTGCGGTAGGAAATATCTTATATTCTTGGAACTATGCTTACAACAGTGATTTATTAAAAAGCACACCAAAGACTTTAAAAGATTTCTTTAACACAAAAAGATTTCCTGGAAAAAGAGCTATTTACAAAAGTGCATTAACTAACTTAGAAATTGCATTAGCAGCAGATGGCGTAAAAATGGGTAAAGGTGGAGAATTTATCTACAAAAAATTAGAAGAACCTGGATATGTTGACAGAGCAATGAATAAAATCAAAGCACTTTGTGAGGATCCAAATGGCGGATGCGTATTCTGGTCAGCTGGAGCTCAACCACCAGAATTATTAATGAGTGGTGAAGTTGTGATGGCAACTGGTTGGAATGGAAGATTTTTCAATGCAGCAGTTGGAGAAGGTGCTCCAATAGTTCAAGTTTGGGATGGACAAGGTCTTGACTATGAATATTTTGCATTAGTAAAAGGTGGACCAAACCAAGAAGACGCTATGAAGGCTTTAGCAATGATGACAAGTACTGAGATGTTAGCAGGAAGTGCAAAATACATTGCATATGCACCATGGAGAAAATCATCAATTGCAGTTATGGAAGCAGGCGAGCCTTGGTATAAAGATGGAAAAACTAACATGGTTCCACATATGCCAACAGCACCAGCTAACCTTAAAAGATACTTCTTAGTAAACGCTGAGTACTGGGCTGATAATGGTACAGAGCTTGGTGAAAAATGGGAAGCTATGAAAGCTAGTATTAAATAATTAAAGTTTTAAACACTTTAATTTTATATTATAGTAAGGGCGGTCACATTGACCGCCCTTTTTTTTTATGAGCTCAGAAACAGGAAAAATTTTAACGACAGATGGAATTCCCTTAGAGGAAAGTCTAAAACAGGCAGAAAAGAAAAATAAAATTAAAGCTTTTTTACTAGTTGCACCATTATTATTATTTTTAATTATCACATACATGATTCCAATTGGAGACATGTTCTCTAGAAGCATAGATGATAAGATGGTTACAAATATGCTTCCCAAAACCTATAAAGCAATGGAAAATTGGGATGGAAAAGAATTACCTCCAGAAGAAGTTTTTGAGGCATTTTACTTAGACTATAAAATTCTAGTTAAAAACAAAACAGCAGGAAAATTGCAGACACAATTAAATTATGAAAAAAATGGATTTAAGAGTGTCTTAAAAAAACTAGCAAGAAAACAAAAGAAATTTGAGGAGGGAAACTACAAAGAACAAATAATGAAAGTTCATAAAAGATGGAGAAATGTAGAATATTGGAGAGCGATTAAAAGAAGAGCTCCATCTTATACATATTCAAAATACTTGAAAGGTATAGACATGTACTCCAATGAGGATGGAAAAATTGTTCAAGTTTCTGAGGATAGAAGAATTCATAGAATATTATGGATAAGAACAGTTGAGGTAGCTTTTTTTGTTACTTTATTTTGTTTTTTAATGGCTTATCCAATTGCACATTTACTGGAAACTCTACCAATGAAATATAGTAATTTGCTGATGATCTGTGTTCTTCTTCCTTTCTGGACATCTTTACTTGTAAGAACTGCAAGTTGGATGATTTTGTTACAGCAACAAGGAATTGTGAATGATTTCTTTGTTTGGACAGGTCTTGTTGCAGACGATAACAGACCTGAGATGATGTACAATAAAACTGGAACTTACGTAGCAATGACTCAAATACTTTTACCTTTTATGGTTTTACCTTTGTATAGTGTCATGAAAACTATCTCTCCAAGTCTTATGAGAGCTGGCAAGTCTTTAGGTGCAACTCCAGCAGTTGCATTTTTTAAAGTTTATTTTCCACTTACAATTCCAGGAATAGGTGCAGGTTGTCTATTAGTATTCATTTTAGCAATTGGATATTATATTACGCCAGCACTTGTTGGAGGTGCATCTGGAACACTTATTAGTAATCAAATAGCATATCATATGAAAAGTACTTTAGATTGGAGTTTTGCATCTGCAATGGGTCTGATGCTTTTGACTGGTGTGTTAGCAATATATTGGATTTATAATAAACTTGTGGGAGTTGATAACATTAAATTAGGTTAATTATGGCATTACCAAAATATACAGAACCACATTATAGAATTTGGCATTACTTTTATTTATTAATTTGTGGTTGTGTCTTTTTCTTTTTGATAGCTCCTTTATTTGTAATTTTTCCATTATCTTTTAATGCAGAAGAATTTTTGGTTTTTTCTGATGGAATGAAAAGATTAGACCCTGATGCATTCTCATTGAGATGGTATAAAGATATGATTTATGGAACAAAAAATCCATGGGGTTTAGCTGCGAGAAATAGTTTTATTATTGCAATTTTTGCAACATTGGGATCAATTATTTTAGGTACTCTTGCTGCATTAGGCTTAAGCAGTAGACATATGCCTTACAAAGGTTTGATAATGGCAATTTTAATTTCACCAATGATAGTTCCGCTTATTATTTCTGGAGTAGCGATTTTCTTTTTCATGGCAAAGGTAGGTTTGGCAGCTACTCATTTAGGTATTATATTGGCTCATATTATTCTTGGTACCCCGTTTGTGGTGATAACTGTAACTGCAACACTTTCAGGTTTTGATCATAGTATTACACGTGCTGCTTCAAGTCTTGGAAGCAGTCCGTACAATACGTTTATGAAAATTACTTTACCTTTGATATTACCTGGAGTTATATCTGGCGGTCTTTTTGCTTTTGTAACTTCTTTTGATGAGGTCGTCGTTGTATTATTCTTAGCTGGCTTAGATAATACTACAATACCAATTCAAATGTGGACTGGGCTTCGAGAACAATTAAGTCCAACAATATTAGCTGTAGCAACCTGTTTGATTATATTATCAGTATTGATTTTATTAACCGCTGAACTTTTAAGAAGAAGATCTGAGAGATTAAGAGGAATAAATAGATAGTTTAATTTACAGACTCAATTACTGTGGCTATTCCCATTCCCAAACCAATACACTGAGTCGATAAGGCATATTTTTTATTTTCTCTTTTTAATAAATCAGCTGCTTTACCAGTAATTCTTGCACCTGTTGCACCAAGTGGATGACCAAGCGCAATAGCTCCACCATCTAAATTAACTTTATCTTTATCTATACCTAAATCTTTAATACACGCCAATGATTGAGAAGCAAAAGCTTCATTCAATTCAACAATATCAATTTGGTCAACTGACAAGTTTGCCCTCTTTAAAGCTTTTTTTGAAGCACTAATTGGACCCAGGCCCATGTAATCAGGGTCACAGCCTTCAACAGCAGTAGATACTATTCTGCCTAAAATATTTAAATTATTTTCTTTTGCATAACGTTCCTCACAAATTAAAGTTGCCGCAGCACCGTCTGTTAAAGGTGATGAAGTTGCAGCTGTAACTGTTCCATTTTCATCAAAAGCAAGTTTTAATCCATCTAATTTTTCCATTGTACTATTTGGTCTAATATTTCCATCAGTATCACAATCACCAATTGATACGATTTCATTCTTAAAATTCCCTTTGGTCTGAGCCTCGTGTGCTTTTTGATGACTTGATATAGCAAACTCCTGTTGTTCATTTCTTGAAATATTATATTTTTTTGCAACATTTTCTGCAGTTGTTCCCATTGAAAAATAAACATGTGGATTATCTTTCTTACTTTCAGGGTAGGGGATTGGTTCAAAACCAGTATTTACTCTTGTCATGCTTTCTACTCCTCCACAGACAAATACTTTTCCAGCACCCAATGAAATTTTACCAGCCGCGATATGTATAGCTTCCATTGATGAGCCACACCATCTATCTACCGTCATTCCTGAGGTTTTAACATTCATACCACTGAGAAAAGTAGTCAACTTTCCAATATTAAAACTTTGTTCTCCTGTTTGAAATGCACAACCAACTACAATATCCTCAATGTCGTCTTTTTTAACATTTGATTTTGATACTAAATCTTTTATTACTTCTGCTAATAGATTAACTGGTTTTAAGTCTATTAAGGCACCTTTTCTAGCCATAGTAAAAGGTGATCTTGAAAATCCTGCTATAACTGGTTTAAACATAATTTAAATATAAGGTTAATCAGGAAATGGTAAAGAAGTTATTATGCCTTTTCTGTTTTTTCCATTAAAAGTGTTTATAAAAACTTCATTCCCCAAATCCCAAAAATCTCTATTTATCATTGATAAACCTATATTTTTCTTAATTCTTGGGGAATAAATTCCAGAAGCAATTTGTCCAATCTTTTTATTGTTTTTTGAGTATACCGGCAAAGGTACTCCTGTTGGTTTGCAGGGTTCACCATCAAAAATTATTCCTCTCATCTGTTGTTTAATTCCTTCAGATTGAATCTTTCTCAAAACATCTTTTCCAATAAAATCATGATCATCTTCTTGCTTACAATATTTCTCAAGATTGCATTCTAGTGGGTTATTTTCTCTAGTGAAATCATTACCATAGGACATAAGTCCTGCCTCAATTCTATCAATTAGGTTTGGACATCCTGGAGATAAATTAAATTTTTGACCATGATCCCAAATGATATCCCAAAGCTTTTCACCAAGTTCAATTTCATTAAAATGAGTTTCAAATCCCTTAAAATAAATTTCAAAACCATCTTGCTTGCTATATCCTGATCTTGCGATTATTTGTTTTGTACCCAAAAAATCAAAAACTTTAAAATTGAAAAATTTTAATTTTTTTATGTCTTCACCAAATATTGAAACCAAAAGGTCTTCGGATTTAGGCCCTTGAATAGCCAATGGATAAACATCTGGCTCTACTATTTTAACATTATATCCAGAACCTAATGCAATACCTTTTGCCCATAGCAAAATATCTGAGTCAGCTATTGAAATCCAAAACATATCATCGTCTAGTTTAAGTAAAACAGGATCATTGATCATTCCTGCGGTCTCATCTATTATTGGAATATAAAAGCATTTTCCAGTTTCCATTTTTTTTATTGAGCGAGGTGTCATTTTTTGTACAAGTTTTGCTGCATCAGGACCTGAAATTTGTACTTGTCTTTGGCAAGATACGTCCCAGACTTGAACTTCCTCTCTTAAATGCCAGTAATCTTCCTCAACTGTATTTTTAAATCCTTTTGGTAACAACATGTGGTTTACAACTGTAAAATCTGACACGCCACATTCTTCAACCTTGTTAGTAAATGGAGTGCGCCTTATACGTCTAGACATATTTAATTTAATATTTTTTTGATGTATTAAATTTTCACCACTCATTCTATTTTGACCACCATACAGTATAGCTATTTTTAGAAATTATTATGGGTATATGATATTTTTTATTATTATCTTCCATTTTAAATTTAATATTTATTTCAGAAATAATTCTTTTCTCAGAAAAATACTCACCAGTTTTGCAAATCATTTCATATTCGCACTTGGTATCATCATCACTTAGATCAAATTCTTTATGTATTCTCCCACCATCATCAGATTTAATTTCAAAGAAAATTTCTCTATCTCCATTTTCTTTTATTTGATAAATTATTACATCAATATTCCCAGCATGAGATCCATTAGTAGCATCTAATAAGTGTGATGAAAATATTGCCATTTTATTCTATTGATGACTTTTCTCTTTTGCTTGCAACTGCAGAGACTATTGGGCTTAATACTGGTTTTGCTTTAACATTAACACATGCAGGTTTTCCACTTTCCATTGCCCTTTTAAGTGCCGGTGCTAGCTCCTCTCTTTTATTAACTAATTCTCCATACCCTCCAAAACCCTCAAAAATCTTATGAAATGGGATGTCTCTAAAATCAGTTGCAACGCTTTTCCCACTTTTAAATAATCTCTCTTGTTGTTGTCCAATTGAGGCCAATCCACCATTGTTATCAATTACAACAGTAATAGGTTTTTTTTCATAAAATACACTTTCAATAGACATACCTCCTGATAAAAACGCACCATCTCCACTTATAAGAACAACATTTGAATCTGGATTATGATTTTTAGCAGATAAAGCAAACGAAACACCAACACCTAACATACTAAATGTTCCAGGATGCAAAATACCTTTTAATTTTTTACCTTTTGCACCTGCAATATTAATTGCAATTTCTGACCAGAAATGTGTATTCCCTCCATCTATAACAAGCCAGTCATTTTCGCCCATTGCTTGTTGGACATCTAATGAAAGTTGTAGAGGATGAATTTTCCCCCCATTTTTTTTTGATACCTCAGCCTCTATCTCTAAATCTTTCAAGGATTTATCTACCCATTCTTTTTTCTTTTTTTTATTTTCTTCGAACCAAGTCGTACCTAAAGTCCACTTATTATTTTTCTTTAAATTAGATAATGTATCCAGAAAAACACCAGGATCACTTAATAAACAAAAATCAGCTGCTCTGTTAAGTTCTACTTCCTCGTGAGAACCATTTATACAAACTAACTTTGAAGATTTAGGTATAAAAGGTGGGTTTCCAAAATTCATTTGATTGTCTAAACGCGCTCCAACTACAAGTACTAGATCTGAATTTTGTAGTGCATATTCTGAGGGAGGATATTGGTGTATATCAGCTAATCCCATATAAGCATTTGCTTCCTCACCTAATAATTTTTGATGATATGGGACATTAAAAATTGGTATTTTTAAATTATTACCGGCTGCTTCAAGATTTTTTTCTGAATGAGACCACCAAACTCCATGGCCACCTATTATAATTGGTTTTTTAGCATTACAAGCAAGTTCTAAAACTTCTGATAGAGAATTTGGATCTGGCCAAGCTTTTGCTAAAGGTTTAGCTTTATGAGAAAATGGTCTTTCTTCTAAACCTACTTCTTCTGCAAAAGATGAAAACATTATATCTACTGGAAGACTAAGATGTACTGCACCTGGATAACCGTTGGTGGCAATGTGATATGCTTTGTCGACAAATTCTCTTATTCTAGCTCCATCGGTAATGCTTGCACTGTATTTTGTTAAAGGGGCTGCAATTGAAACATCATCTATTTCTTTAAAACCACCTGAACCTTGCCTTTTAAGGCTGCTTGAACCTGTAATATAAATAACAGGACTTCTCTCACCCCAAGCCTCCATCATAGAGGGAACTGCGTTTGTAAATCCCTCTGGTCCAACTAAGCATACTGATGGTTTACGAGTAATTCTTGTATTGCCATCTGCTAAATGACCTGCGATTTGTTCGTGAGGAGTATTAATCACTTCAATTTGACACTCAGCAAATCCCTCAATTGCTGGATTACAAAAACCTCCCGCAAGAGTAAAAACTTTACTAATTCCCTTATCTTTTAGAGCTCTAGCTAATAACGCTCCGCCTCTAATTTTATTCTCACTCATTTAGTAATTTACCTTATTAATAGTATTGTCTATTACTATCTCAGATGTTACATCATTAATATCATTTAATCCAACCAACCCTAGAGTGGTACTAACTTCTTCTTTTATAATCTCAACTATTCTTCTTAATCCTTTTTTACCATCTGCTCCCATAGCATACATTACGGGTCTTCCAATCATTGCATAATCTGCACCAAATGCTAGCGCTCTCACTATATCACTTCCACTTCTTATTCCACTATCAAAGATTAAAGGAAAATTACTTCCAACCGATTTTCTGATTAGTGGGAGCATATTAATCGCTGCTGTAGCACTGTCTAATTGTCTACCTCCATGATTTGAAACTTGAATAGCATCTGCGCCAGCATCTTTTATTTTTATTGCATCATCAGGAGACATTACTCCTTTTACAATAAGTTTGCCTTTCCATTTATCCCTTACTCTTTTAAGTGTATTCCAATCAGTAGAACCTCTACTTTCTTTTCTTTTAAAAATTCCATCTCCACTTTTTGATGTTACATAATTCATAGGTTTAGGAATTCCACTCATCAAAGTTGATATAGACCAAGTCGGATGAGTTGCAAAATCAAAAAATTGTTTTGGACCTATCTTAAAAGGATAAGAGAAACCATTTTTATCATCTCTAGTTCTTCTAGATAAAACTGGTACATCTACAGTTAAAATTGCTACCTCATAGCCAGTATTTTTTGCTCTTTCCAAAAGCTCCATCACGAAATTCTCATCTTGGAAAATATATAACTGCATCCACGAATGACCTTCTGAGAGTTCATACATCTTTTCTAATGTTGTAGTAGAAGCCATAGAAACACAAGTTGGAATATTATTTCTTGCACTTTCAGCGGCTAACATAGAGTCTGCTCCTGGCCAAGACAAATTAGTCATTCCCATAGGAGCAAAACCAAAAGGAAAATTAAATTCGTATCCTAATACCTTTTTTTTAAGAGATCTTTTTTCAACATTTCTTAAAACTTTGGGCTCCAATCTAATTTGGTCTAGAGCTATACTGTTGATTTCAGCAAGTTTCTCATCTCCTGATGCTCCGTCAATAAAATCAAAAACTAATTTGGGAAGACGTTTACGTGATAGTTCTCTCGCATCTTTTATGCTAAAGATTTTTTGACTTGGTAAAATATTATCACTCATTGTTAATTTTAATATATTCTTTTAAGTTAAATTGTTTATTTTGATTAACAAAATAAGCATTATGACCTTTTCTAGAAGAATAAACCTCTGTTGGTTTTCCGTCAATAAAAAGTACTGCAACACCATCATCAACAGCAATACCATCTGGTAAAGTTTTGTTTTTAATATTTTCTCTATATTTTTCCGCTCTTTTTGAGTCTGAATAATGTGGTGTAAAACTTCCGGTTAATAACCCAATGCCATTCATAGATTTAAATCCCGGTCCATCTGAGTCAGTCAGAAAGAAATCGAACCAACACGCGGCACCAGCACTTACACCTGATAGAATTATACCTGAATTGTAAACTTCTTTAAAAAGCCCAATTAAATTATTTTCTTTCCAATATTTGAGCATGAATTTTGTATCTCCGCCACCTATATAAACTGCATCAAGATTTGAAAGCCAATTTTCAAAACCTTTTACGCTAGAGATAAGATTAAAGTGAGATATGTTTAAATCTAAATCTTCAAATCTTTTATAAAAGAGTTTGGTTTTATTTGAGTCATCGTTACTTGCAATCGGTAAAAATCCTAATGAGGAATTTTTTTTGTTAATATGGTTTAAAATGAATTGGTCTTGATCATTATCTTGGTTGTGAGTAAACCCTCCACCTCCGATAGTAATTATTTTTTTTTTTATCTTCACTAATTATATTTTTAACAATTTGAGTTTAAATACCAGGCCAAGGTTTAGGTTTATGGGGTATATTTCTGTCTATACCTCTTACTATTTCCCCTTGTTCATCATACATTGGTAATTTACAGATTTGACCTTTATGTAATTTCCCATCAGTGCATTTGACATCAACTATATCACCTGGTCCATTTTCATTATTGTTGAGGTGCACTATACCAACACCACAAACTTGATAAGGTGACCATGTGCTAGAAGTTATTTTACCAATTTCTTTTTCATTAAATTTAATACTCTCTCCTTTAATTGCTGTTCCAGATACAATCCTAATTCCCCAAGTCTTACATTTTTTATCTGATGACATAAGTGCCTCTTTTCCAATAAAATTCTCTTTATCAAAATTTATAAATCTTCCAAGTCCAACTGAAAAAGGATTGGTATTTTTTGAAAAATCTTGTCCAGCAGATAACAGTCCAGCTTCAATTCTTCGACATCTAAATCCTGGTGTAGCTACCAATATCATACCTAATTTTTTTCCTTGCTCAAGAATATAATCTCCAATTTTCTCTGTTTCATTTTCAGGCCTAAAATAAATTTCCCAACCAAGTTCATTAGTAAAACCACTTCTACTTACTATTACTCTTTGATCTAAAATTTGTAACTCTTTCCAATCAAAATATTTCCAATCATTCTCTGAAAAACCATTACTTAAATTTTCAAGTAGTTTCATGGACAATGGGCCTTGAACCTGGCTTATCCAAACATTTGGATCATTAATCTCTACATTTAAATTTTTAGAATGTGCTTTATACCAAGAAAATAGGTCACCATCCGCCTGTGCAAACCAAAATTTATCCTTATCAATTCTTAAAAGTATACCATCAGTAATCATCCCACCGTCATGATAACAAGCAAACTGATATGAACATCTTCCAACAGCGATTTTTGAAATATCTCTTGGAAATATTTTTTGTAAAAATTTAAGGGCATCTGGTCCTGATATTTCAAATGGATGCTCTCCAGTATGCCTAAAAATAATTTCTCTCCTTGCTTTCCAATACATTTCTTCAGGACTGACATTAGATAATTTTTCTAGAGTTAATCTTCCTGCATAATTTGAATACTCTGGATCATATGGCAATTCTTGATAAGTTAAGGGATGAACTTGAATTGATCTTGCAAGCTCTAATGGATTAGAATTATCAAGGCTAACAGGTTTTACAGTAAACCTATATTTATTGATTAAATCATTCATTATTTTTTAAATAATTAGAATACACCAATAAAACAAATAAAAAATGTCCATTTTGACTGTTGCTATATAAGTGTCTAATTGTTACCTTTTGTTTTTTTAAAGAGAGGAAATTATGAAAAACATTTTAAAATTGATATCAATTTCATTGGTATCACTATTTGTAACATTTTCATTTGCCAACGCATCAAGTGGGGTTTTTAAGTTATCTCATGATCTTGGATTTGGAAAAGATACAAATTTAGATGCGATTACTAAAGGAAGACTATTTCAAGTAGTAATAATGACTCAAAACCGTCTTGTTAGAAAAGATCTTAAAGGAGTTACTTCTCCTGAGTTAGCTACTGACTGGTCAGGTAACGCAGATGCAACAGAATGGACTTTTAACTTAAGAAAAGGTGTTAAATTCCATGATGGATCTGATTTTGATGCAGAGGATGTAAAATACTCTTTGATGAGAGTTAAAGATCCTGAAATTGGTTCGCCTGCTAAGAAGAGTATGAGTGCAGTAACAGATATTGAAGTTGTTGACTCACATACAGTAAAAATAAAGTTGAACACATCATTCGCAGATTTTCCACTTTTATTAACTGATTATAGATTAAGAATGATACCAAATGGATCAGGCGATACTATTGGGAAAACAGGTATTGGAACTGGACCATTTATAGTTGATAAGTTTGATGCTGAGGGAACTACAATTCTTAAAGCTAACCCAGATTATTGGGAAGGAGCACCGAAACTCGCTGAGGTACATGTAATAGCTATACCAGATGGTCAAGCTAGAATTCAAGCCTTGCTGACAGGTCAAATAGATATGAATAGATATGTTCCATTCAATCAGAAAAAAATATTTGATGGTAATTCAAAATTTAACGTTTCGGTTATACCTACAGGTAACTGGAGAGGTATGGTAATGAGAACTGACGTTGCGCCTTTTGATGACCCTAGAGTAAGAAAAGCAGTAAGAATAGCTGTTGATAGACAAGAACTAGTTGATTTAGTTATGGCTGGAGCAGCAACTGTATCCTGTGATACTCCTGTTGCGCCATCAGATCAATATAGAATGAAAAAGAGTTGTCCACCACAACCAGCTACTGCAAAAAAATTACTAAAAGAGGCTGGATATCCCGATGGTATTGATATGACAATTCACGTATCTACAAAAGAACCAACATGGCCAACTATTGCTGAAGTTTTACAACAACAGCTCGCAAAAGCTAATATTAGAGCAGATATTCAAATGACACCTTCAAAAAGTTATTGGAATGAAACTTGGATGAAAAAGGCTGTTGCAATGACTCGTTGGAATGAAAGACCAGCAGATAGTATTTTGCACGAGGCTTATCATAGTGAAGCAAAATGGAACGAGTCATTCTATAAAAGTGCTTCTTTTGATAAGAATTTAGCTGACGCAAGAGGTGAGTTAAATTTTAGCAAAAGAAAAGCAGCATATATCAATGCTCAAAAAACATTATGGGAAGAATCTGGAACAATGATACCTTACCATGTGTCTAGACTTGTTGTGACGTCTTCTAGAGTGAAAAATCTTGACGAAGTTGAGTATTTTTCAATTAGATGGCACACACTAAGTGTTCAGTAATAATTTTTGTTTTACAGGCCTTTAAGTAGGCCTGTAAAACCTCTTTCATTTCTAAATAAATAATTTAAAATTTATAAATTCATATGCTTTTTTTAATTATAAAAAGAATTTTGTTAGGTTTTATTACCTTATTTATTGTATCTATAATTACATTTGTAGGAACAGAAGTTTTGCCGGGGGATGCATGCACTACTTATCTAGAAAGACAAGCATTTGGCGAACAATTAGAAGCTTGCTATAGAAGGCTTGGTTTAAATGTTCCAGCATATGAGAGATATGTATCGTGGGCATTAAATGCTATTCAAGGAGACTTTGGTTATTCTTTAAGTGGAGAGATGCCAATCAAAGAAGTTTTGGGACCTAGAATTAAAAATTCACTGGTATTGGCATCAGCTGCAATTTTTATAGGTATTCCTATAGCTTTGATTTTAGGAATTATTACTGCTCTTTGGAGAGATAAATTACCTGATGTTGCAATTTCAACAGTAACAATATTTGCTATGACTATTCCAGAATTTATCAGTGCTACTTTGTTAATTTTGATAATTGCCATATGGTTAGAGTGGTTGCCTGGTATTGTAATAGTTCCAACCGATGTCTCTTTCTTAGAGTTACTGCCAAATATAATTTTACCGGTTGTTGCTATAGCGATGATCATGACAGCTCATATGGCTCGAATGGTAAGGTCAAGTGTAATTCAAGTAATGGCAAGTGAATATGTTCAAATGGCAATTCTTAAAGGAGTTCCTTATTGGAAAATGGTTTTCAAACATGTTTTACCAAACGCATTATTACCTGCAATTAATGTAGTGGCATTAACTATTGCATGGCTTTTGGGTGGAGTTGTAGTAACTGAAGTTGTGTTTAATTATCCTGGTCTTGGAAGATTAGTTATTGAGTCTATATCAAATAGAGACTTACCTACAGTTCAAGCACTAGCTATAATTCTTGCATCTATCTATGTAAGTATAAATTTATTAGCAGATCTATTGACACTAATGCTTAACCCTAGATTAAAAACATTACAGATAAGAAAATAATATGAAATTAGACAATATATATAAAGAGGAGAAGAAAAGCGCTTTTGCAAAATTATCAGAAATTATTATTACAATGGCTTCTAGACCATCTGGAATAATCGGACTAAGTATTTTAGTTTTTCATATAATTCTTGCATTTATAAGCCCTTATATTGCTCCTCATGATTTTAAAGCTATAGATCCAACATTAATGCTCCAGGCTCCCTCTGCTGAGTATTGGTTTGGAACAGACGATCTTGGAAGAGATGTTTTTACTAGAACAATTTTGGGAGGAAGAACGGCTCTTACAATAACTTTCTTTGGATCTTTAATAGCATTATTGTGGGGGGGTCTATTAGGAATATTTTGTGGATTGGTTGGAGGAAAAATTGACGATGTAGTTATGAGAATTGTAGATGCGTTCTTATCTATTCCATGGATATTAGCAATGTTATTGATTGTATCTTTGTTAGGTACATCTACTGAAGTATTGATACCTGCTTTAGGTTTTTTTTATGGCAAAGGAATTGTGAGAGTTGCAAGAGCAGCAACACATGATGTTATCGCAAAAGATTTTATAGTCTCTGCAAGAGCGAGGGGACATAGTAATTTTTCAATTATTTGGAATGAAATAATTCCTAATGTAAGAGATGCAATATTAGTTGAAGGTGCAATGCGATGGTCATGGATGTTGCTTGGTTTTAGTTCTCTATCTTTTTTAGGTTTTGGGGTTAGTCCTCCAACTCCAGACTGGGGATTAATGATATCAAATGCAAGAGGGCTGATGTCTTTCGCTTATTGGGCAGTAATAGCACCAATTGTCGGATTAAGTAGTTTAATTATAGGTATTAATTTAACAGCAGACGCTTTTGCCAAAGCTTTAGGCATTGATAGATCAACTAAAGCTCCCGTTTAATAATGACCGATATAATTCAAAAAGTAAAAAACTTATCTATTGGATTTAGAAGTAAAAAGGGAGAAGAAATCTTAATTTTAAAAAATATAAGCACAAATATCAAAAAAGGTGAAACAGTTGGAATAGTAGGGGAATCTGGTTCAGGAAAAAGCACATTAGCATTAGCAATGATGGGATATGTTAAGCATGGACTTTATACTATTGGAGGAGAATGTCAGTTTAACTCGTCAAATCTTTTAAAAATGAAAAGTAAAGATTTAGAAAAAATCAGAGGTAGAAAGATAGCAATGATCCCACAAAATGCAGGCCAAGCATTGACACCAAACTTAAAGATAGGCTACCAAATTGATGAAGCTTTACAATTGCACTCAGATTTAGATGAAAAAGAAAGAGAAAAAAAAATTTCAGAACTATTGAATAAAGTTAGACTTCCTTCACCAGAGACGATTGCTTTAAGATATCCTCATGAACTCTCAGGAGGTCAACAACAGAGAGTTGCTGTTGCCATGGCATTAGCCGGAACACCAGATTTACTTCTTTTAGACGAACCTACAACAGGATTGGATGTAACAACACAAGCTCATGTTTTGGAACTTCTAAATTTTATTGCAAAAGATACTGGAACATCGATGGTTTATGTAAGTCATGATTTAGGAGCCATTGCTCAAGTGAGTGACAG
Source organism: uncultured Pelagibacteraceae bacterium (assembly GCA_902536975.1). GTDB lineage: Bacteria > Pseudomonadota > Alphaproteobacteria > Pelagibacterales > Pelagibacteraceae > Pelagibacter. Next base: position 4,346 of record CACAZG010000012.1, on the reverse strand, counting down.
AATTATTGTTATGTATTCAGGAGAAATCGTTTTAGAAGGTCCATCAAGAGATATCCTTAAAAGACCAATTCATCCTTATACCCACGGATTGCTCAAATCTATACCAAAATTATCTTTAGCTGGTCTTCCAGAGTCGATGCCTGGTACTCAACCTCAACCGGGTACAATTCAAAGTGGTTGTAGTTTTTTTGATAGATGTAACTTTTCAGATGAAAATTGTAAAAATAATTCTCCTAAATTAGAATTTTTAAAAGATTTAAATACTAGTGTTAGATGTTTTAATTATGAAAAACTTGTGAATGAGAGTCAAGCTAGTCAAACTGTTAATAAAATTAAGAATAAATCACAAGATAAAGAAATATTAAATTTATCAGAAGTATCTATAAGTTATGCTAAACAAAAACTTTTAGATCAAATTTTCAATAGAATTTCTGATGATAACCCTACAGTTAAAGATATTAATATTAATATTAAAAAGGGAGAGACAATAGCTTTAGTAGGAGAGTCAGGAAGTGGAAAATCAACAATCCTGAAATCTATTGCTGGACTACTTAGAACCAAAGATGGTTTAATAAGGTTTGATGAAAATAGAAATTTATCGTCTGATTTGAAAGAAAGAGATCCTAATGATTTAAGAATTATTCAATTAATATTTCAAAATCCAGATGAGTCTTTGAATCCAAACCACACGGTAGAAGAAATTATTGCACAACCATTAAAATTATATTTTGGGTTAAAAGGTGAAGAATTAAAAAAAAATATTATAGATTTACTTCAAAAAGTAAGACTTGGAGAATTTTATACATCTAGATACCCAAGACAACTATCAGGTGGTGAAAAACAAAGAGTAGCTGTTGCAAGAGCTTTTGCTGCAAAACCAGATATTATTTTATGTGATGAGGTTACATCTGCTTTAGATGTTTCTGTGCAAGCTGCTGTATTAAACTTATTACAACAACTGAAAGAAGACTTTGGAACTACGTACATATTTGTGTCACACGATTTAGCAGTTGTAAGAGCAATTAGTGATAGAGTAGCAGTACTTTATCAAGGAAGGCTTTGTGAAGTTGGACCCTCAAATGATGTTTATAAGTTTCCATCTCACCCTTATACAGAAGTTTTGTTGGGTGCTGTTTTAGAACCAGATCCAGATATAAAACCTAAATTAGTTGCAGAGGATATTGTTGAAGAAAGACCTCCTGAAAAAGGCTGCAGTTTTCAAGGCAGATGCTCCAGAATTGTTGGAGATATTTGTAAGAAAGAAATACCACCATGGCAATTAACAGATAGTGGTAACGCTATCAGATGTCATATACCTATTAAAGAATTACAAAAAGAACAATTTTAAAAGGTTAAATTTATTATTTTAAAATTTATTTATTTGTGCTTAAATAATAATGCATGAAAAATAATCCTATATTAATAAAAAATTTACTTTCAGATTATAGAATAAACGCTTTTTTTCAAAATATTTCTTTAATGTTGATTGGTACATTAATTTTAGCATTTTCATCAAAAGTACAAGTGCCATTCTGGCCAGTGCCAATGACTATGCAAACATTTGCAGTATTTATAATAGGAATGACATATGGTTCTAAATTAGCTTTCTTTACACTTTTACTTTACTTATTCGAAGGAGCTATTGGACTGCCAGTTTTTGCTAAAGGAGGAGGATTACTTTATTTAACTGGACCTACTGCAGGATATCTTTATGGAATGACAATAGCAGCAGGGGTTATCGGCTATTTAGCTGAAAGAAATTTTAACGACTCATACTTTAAAAGTTTAATTTCACTAATCATTGCAACTTCAATTATTTTTATAGTTGGGGTGGGCTATTTAGGCTCAGTTATTGGATATGACAAGGCACTTGCTGGTGGTTTATATCCTTTTTTACCGAGTGAATTGTTTAAAATTGCACTAGCTGTTGCAATTATTCCTTCAATAACAAAATTTATTAGATAATATTTTGAGAGCTATATAACGGCTTTAAGTTGCTCTTAAAGAAGTTTTTTACTATAAGCATTTATTCTCATTATGAAAATTAATAAAGTTGTTGTAATAGGTTCAGGAACGATGGGGAGCGGAATAGCTGCTCAACTATGTAATGCAAATATTCCAGTTACATTACTAGATTTAAAAACAGAAATATCTGAGAAAGCTAGAGAAAGAATTCTAAAATCAAGACCTCCTTTATTGGTCGATAAATCTAAAATCAATAATATTAATGTTGGTAACATAAATGATAACTTTAATGAAGTTGGTGAGGCTGACTGGATTGTTGAAGCTGTTGTAGAAAGAATTGATATCAAACATAATATTTATGAAAAAATTTTTAAAGAAAGAAAAAAAGGTTCAATTGTATCCTCAAACACATCTTCTATTCCAATCAAAGTACTTTCGGAAAAACTTTCAAATGAGGAAAAAAAAGACTTTTGTATAACTCACTTTTTTAATCCAGTTAGATATATGGATTTATTAGAAATTGTGAAAAATGAAAATAATGATTTAGAACAGATAAATTCACTTAAAAATTTTTGTGAAAAAGATTTAGGAAAAGGAACTTTAATCTGTAACGATACGCCAGGCTTCTTAGGAAATAGGATAGGTGTCTATGCCATGCAAGTAGCAATGACAGAAGCATTCAAAATGAAACTAACAATTGAAGAGGCTGATGCAGTTTTTGGTCGACCAATGGGAATACCAAAAACAGGTGTCTTTGGACTTTATGATTTGATTGGTATTGACTTAATGGCCGATGTTTTAAAAAGTTTTATTAAGGAACTTCCCGAGTCAGATGATTTTCAAGTTGTTGCCAAAGAAATACCACTTGTAAAAAAACTAATCGAAACTGGTTACACAGGAAGAAAAGGCAAAGGTGGATTTTACAGAATGAATAAAACTGATGGCAAAAAAGTTCTCGAAGGTATCAATTTAGAAACTGGTGAATATTCAATATCAGAAAAGTTTAATCTAGGATCAGAAAAGATGGATATTGTTAACTTAATCAATAGAAAAGATAAATATGGAGAATATGCCTGGTCTGTAATCTCAAAAATTATTAAATACGCATCTTCATTGGTTCCGGGGATAACTGATAAATTTAATGACATCGATGAAGCAATGAGACTAGGTTTTAACTGGTCTAAAGGACCTTTCGAAATGTTAAAAGAAATTGGAGTAAAGAATTTTTTTGAAAGATTAGATAATTTTGAAAATAACAAGTTTCTTGAGGATTTATCAAAAAGTAAAGACGAAAACTTTTATGGGGAAAGACAACAATATACTGATTTAGAAACTCTTGGAAAAATTAAACCTAAAGCACTCAAATTAGATAAAAACAACTCAGCTGAAATTTATAGATTCAATGATTTTAATATTGTTGAATTTACCACAAAAGCTAATGCATTAGATTATGACTCAATGGATAGTCTAAAAAATGCAACTGATAAACCACTTATAATTATAAATGAAGCAATGCAGTTTTCTGCTGGAGTAAACTTATCTTATACAATGAATTTTGCAGACAAGGGTGATTTTAAATCTATTGAAAAGTTTGTTAAATATTTTCAAGAAACTTGTAAACATTTAAAGTATTCAAAATTTCCCGTTGTTTCAGCTCCATCTGGCTTGGCATTAGGTGGTGGTTTTGAAGTTTTATGTCAAAGTAATTTTGTAGCTTCTCATACAAATATTGTTGTTGGTCTCGTAGAAACAATGGTTGGATTAATCCCAGCCGGCGGTGGATGCAAAGAGATGTTATGGCGATGGTCTCAGACAGAGGAAGCCAAGAATGATCCTGATTATGCACCTCTTAAAGTATTTGATATTATTGGTTACGCAAAAACTGCAACCTCTCCAATTGAAGCTGAGCCATTAAAATACTTAAGACCTGAGGATAAAAAAATAATGAGTAGAAATAGTTTATTATCAGTTTCAAAAGAAATTATTCAACGAAATAAAGATTTTACTCCACCAAATGAAGTTTCTTTCAATCTATCTGGAAAAAAAGCTTATGAAAAAATGATACAAATGCTAGAGAAATTATATAATGATAAAATTATACTTGATCATGGTATGGAAGTTGGAAAAGAATTGGCAAAAGTTTTGAGTGGTGGAGATACTACTTTGGAACATACTTTATCAGAGGATGACTTGTATAAGCTTGAGTTAGATGCGTTTATGAAATTAATTGAAACAGAAAAAACACAAGATAGAATAAAACACACTTTAGCCACTGGAAAACCACTAGTTAACTAAATTTATTATGTCGAAAAAACCAACAAAAAAACAAGTAGATACAGCTACAAAAATTCTAATTTCTTGGAAAAAGAAAATGCCATATT
>CACAZG010000011.1 GCA_902536975.1 uncultured Pelagibacteraceae bacterium | reverse complement strand
TTTATTTTGAAGTCTTATTTTTGATATAGACATTCTATGACTATCGGTAGCTGCTGCTGTTAAAAAAATTTTGTCATCCACTTCTGTCTGATGTAAAAAAATTCCACTTAAATAATGTCTAGTCTCATCATTAGATACTGAAAATTTACACTTGTTTAATAATTTTAATAACTCTTTTGATTTAATTGAAAACTCATTTTCATTAAAATTTTCATCTGTTAAAGGAAATTCAGAAGCACTTATGCAATTTAAATTAAAAACAGATTTGTCTGACTCTAAATGTAATTTATTTTCACTCGGGTTTGAAAAGTTTATTTTACTTCCTGAAGAAAACTTTCTTACAATATCATACATTATTGATGAAGATGAAGTAGTTTTACCCTCCTCTAATATCTCTACATTTGGAATTTTGTGGATAAAAATTAAGTCTAAATCAGTTGCTGTAATTGTTAATTTTGAATTATTAACCTCCAATAATACATTTGAAAGTATTGGTAAGGTACTTCTTTTTTCTATTACACCTTGACAATAACTTAAAGATTTTTGAAGATCTTGTTGATTTAAACTAAACTTCATTTTCTTTATTGTACAAAATTTTGTTTTTTAGACTATCAATATTAATATTTAATTCACTATCCTCTTTTCTTAATCTTTCTATAGTCTTAACAGAATGAATTACGGTCGTGTGGTCCCTATTAGAAAAGCATCTACCTATTTCTGGCAATGATTTTGATGTTAGCATTTTTGCGAGATATATGGCTGTTTGTCTGGGTCTTACTAAGTACCTAGATCTTCTCGGTGAAAGCATTTCATTTTTGCTAATTTTATAAAATTTACAAACTATTGTCTGAATTATATCAATATCTACTTTATTTTGTGTAAGATTTAATAAATCTTTTAAAATAATTTTAACCTCTGATAAGCTAGGGACTTTATTATATATCCTTGTGAAAGAAACTATTCTATTTAATGCACCAACTAATTCTCTAATGCTAGTTTTAATTTCTGTGCTTATAAATTTTTGAATTTCCTCAGATACATTTAACTGATTGGAATAAGATAATTTTAACTCTTCTGTTTTAGATTTAATAATTTTATATCTAAGCTCATAATCAGGGTTTTGAATATCAACTACTAATCCCCCAGAAAACCTTGACTTAATTCTCTCTTGTATTCTTAAAAGCTTATTAGGTGGTCGATCAGCAGAAATTATTATTTGTGAGTTCTTATCTAATAGTGCATTGAAAGTATGAAAAAATTCTTCTTGCATAGCTTCTTTACCATTCATGAATTGAATATCATCAATTAACAAAACATCAGTATTTCTAAAATACTCTTTAAACTTTACCATTTCATTTGATTTAATGGACTTTACAAATTGATACATGAACCTCTCTGCTGAAATAAACATTACTTTATTTTTTTCTTTTAATTCTAATCCAATTGCGTTTAATAAATGAGTTTTGCCCATACCTACGCCACCATATAAATATAATGGGTTATAATGAGCTATATCATTTGAAACTTTCTTTGAAGCCTCAAATGCCAATTTGTTACTTCCTCCTGTTATAAAATTTTCAAAGTTTTTGTTAGGATCAATTCTGTTGTACTGAAGATATGAGTCTTTGATAAAAGATACATTATCATTATTAGTTTCTTTTAAATTTTGTGTCTTTGAACTTATTTCATTTTTTTCTGCCTCAGTATTATTTTTTATAATAAATTCAATTCTTACAAGATCTTTTTTATGCTCTTTAATTATTTGTAATATTTGGTCTAAATATCTTGAAACTATCCAGTCTCTTATAAATCTTGTAGAAACTGAAAATAAAATATAATTATGAAATTCATCTACTAATTCAATTTTTTTTATCCAACTCTCAAAAATATCATTACCAAACTTTTCTCGCATCTCATATTTAATATTTTGCCAATCAATTTTCTTTTCTGTTGATTTATTATTCTTTAAATTATTTTTCATGAGGGAATCTCACTTAAGACCTAAGAAAAAATATTGCAATAAGTTTATTTATAAAAATAAAAAAAAATAAAATTTGTGATTGAATAAATTTTAAATTGAATCTTCAAAAAATTACTTATGCAACTTAATCGAGTAAAGAATTAAAATATAAAATTTTTTCAGTTCTACATCTAGTTACTTTTTTAAAATAAGTTTTAGATATAGTTAACTAATGAAAATTGTACGCTTAAGTTGTATGATAATTAAACTTTACTTACTACAAGTTGTTACAGAGAATTAATTTTTTTAGTTACCCTAGAAACATTTCTCGAAGCATTTTGTTTTTTTATGATTCCTGTTTTAGCTATTGACATCAATTCGGAATTAAGCTTTGGAAGAAAGGCTAATGCTTCTTTTTTATCTTTTTTTTCTATAATAGAATTCATTTTTTTTAGTGCGTTCTTAAAACGACTTTTTCTAGATCTATTTACAGCGGTTTGTCTTTTAATTTTTCTAGTTCGTTTGATTGCAGATTTAGTGTTTGCCATAAGCGAGAGTGTATATCTTCAGATAATCATTGGGTCAATACAATAATTATTTATTTTTGACATAAATTACAAAAAAAACTGGATCTTTTTGAAATAAATTTTTTACTTATCCTTCCCTTACAACGATATTTTAAACAATCTTTATTTTCCCTTTGGTAAACATTAAAATTTTTTTGAAATGAACCTTGAGCCCCACTTACATTTTTAAAATCTCTAATACTTGATCCACCCTTTTTAATAGCCTTTCTCAAAACTAATCTTGTAAAATAAGAAATTTTTTGGCAATCACTCAGAGACAATAATTTTACTTGTTTAAACGGCAAAATTTTACATAAAAATAATATTTCACTTGCATAGATATTACCTATTCCAGAAACAAAGTTTTGATCAATAAGAAAATTTTTAATATTTTTTTTTTTATTTTTAAAATAATTAAAAATATAATTTTTGTTAAATAATCTATCAAATGGTTCTGGTCCATATTTTTTTAATTTACTTTGTAATAATTGATTGTTTTTAAAGTAAGAAAAATATCCAAAACGTCTTGGATCATTATAAATAAGTTTAAATTTATCAATTTTCATCTCAACATGATTATGCTTTTTAGGCAGAGTAGGAGAGTGATAAAAACTTGTATTAGTAATTGAGTAATTTTTTTTTAATTTGCTTACCAAATGGATAGTACCAGACATTCCAAGATGTATCATTAGATTAGATTTGTCCTCAAACTTAAGGATTAAATATTTTGAAAATCTGTCGATTGTTTTTATTTTTTTTTTGATTATATTTTTTTTTAAATTTTTAGGAATTTTAAACCTTAAATTTCTATTTTTTATCAATATATCTTCGATAATTTTTCCAGTAATACTTTTTTTCAAAGATTGTTTGACTATTTCTACTTCTGGTAATTCAGGCATTTAATACTATATTAATGTTTTAATATAATTTATATGCAACAAAATCTTCAAAATAAAGCAGGCCTAGTCGAGGACGTATTTAATAAAGTATACGATAAATATGATTTGATGAATGATTTTATGTCATTTGGAATTCACAGAATTTGGAAAAAAAACCTTATGAATTGGATGAATCCATCAAAAAACAAAAATTATTTAGATGTTGCTTGTGGTACTGGTGATTTAGGAAAATTATTTTTAGACTATACAGACAAGAATGGAGAAATTATATCTTCAGACTCGAACAAGAAAATGATCGAAAAAGGTAAAAAAAGACTAAGAAATTATAAAAATATAGAATGGGTTGTAGCAGAGGCAGAAAAGTTGCCATTCGAAAATGACACTTTTGATTTTTATACAATAAGTTTTGGTTTACGAAATACAAAAAATTTAGATAAATCTTTGTCAGAAGCTTATAGAGTTCTTAAACCCGGTGGAAGATATATGTGTTTAGAATTTTCAAAAATTCAAAATTCTAATTTAGACTTTTTATACAAAAATTACTCAAAATTAATTCCCCACATAGGAAAAGCAGTTGTTGGTGATAAAGAACCTTATGAATATTTGACCAAGAGTATAGAAGAATTTGTTAATCAGGAGGAATTGATCGATTTAATGAGACAAAATAATTTTAAAAATTGTTCGTATAGAAATTTATCTGGCGGAATAGTAGCTATTCATTCTGGTTGGAAAATATAATGATCAAAAGATTAATTACTTTATTTAAACTTGGTAGAAAACTGGCTAAATCTGACGCTTTAACAATTGTATCAAAATTTAACAAACCACCTTTATTAGTAGCTGTAATATTTAAATTACTTTCTTTTTCTTTTAATAAAAAGGATATGTCGTTTGATAATTTAAGTGAAGGAGAAAAATTATCTAATTCTCTAGCATCAATGGGTACAACATTTATTAAACTGGGCCAGTTCCTAGCAACAAGGCCTGATATAATAGGAGATAGATTATCAAAAGAATTAGAAAATTTACAAGATAAACTTCCACCTTTTTCACAATCCAAAGCAAAAGAAATGATTAAAAATGATTTGGGTGATAAAATATATAATTCAATAATTAATATTAGTGAACCAGTTGCAGCTGCGTCTATAGCTCAAGTACATAAAGCTCAAATTGACGACAATGGAGTCATTAAAGATGTAGCAATAAAAATACTAAGACCTGATATAAAAAAAATTTTCAATGAAGAGGTAGATGCTTTAATGCTCTTTGCCTTTATAATTGAATCGTTAATTAAAAAAACTAAAAGATTAAAGCTAGTTGAAGTGGTTTTTTTATTAAAAGAAATCACCAGCCTTGAGATGGATTTGAGATTTGAAGCCGCTGCAGCAAATGAATATGCAGAAAACACAAAAAATGATTTAGGCTTTGAGGTTCCTAAGATCTATTGGGATTATACAAGTGAAAATGTAATGACTCTTGATTGGATTAATGGTGTATCTATAAGAGAAACAGAAGAATTAGAAAAACGATCAATTGATACAAAAAAAATTGCCACCGATATAATACAACATTTCTTAAGACATGCTGTGAGAGATGGTTTTTTTCATGCAGATATGCATCAAGGAAATATTTTTGTAAATGAGAGTGGTCAAATTGTTCCCATAGATTTTGGTATTATGGGAAGGTTAGATAATGTTAGCAAAAGATTTTTAGCTGAGATCTTATTTGGTTTTATACAAAGAGATTATAAAAAGGTTGCAGAGGTGCACCTCGCAGCAGGATTAGTTCCAAACAATGTACCTGTAAATGATCTTGCTCAGGCACTGAGATCTATAGGTGAGCCAATTTTTGGACACTCTATAAAAAACATTTCTGGTGGTAAGTTGCTAAAACAACTTTTTGATGTTACAGAAAAATTCAATATGCAAACCCAACCTCAGTTACTTATGTTACAAAAAACAATGGTAGTAGTTGAAGGAGTTGCAAGAAGATTAAACCCAGAAACAAATATTTGGGAGACATCAAAACCTGTTCTAGAAAAATGGTTAAAAGAAACTAAAGATCCTATAAATTCAATTAATGAGACATTAAAAGACTCTGTGGAAGTGTTAAAACGTCTTCCAAACTTACCTGAAGTAATGGATAAAGCAAACCAAGCACTTAATTACCTTGCAAGTGGTCAAATACCTCAGAATTCAAACTCGTATAATGAGTTAAACACTAAAAAAGAAGAAATGAAGTCATTTAGAAACCAATCTATTATTGGCTTATTATCTCTTGTAATTTTAACTCTATTGGTATTTTAATTCTCTCTTCATGAAAAATAAAAAAATACTTCTAATCATATGTGGTGGAATATCTGCTTACAAAAGCTTAGAAGTGATAAGAAGTTTAAAAAAAAGAGATGTAAGTATTAAAACGATTCTTACAAAGAGTGGTAGAAACTTTGTAACACCTCTATCTATTTCATCACTTTCACAAGATAAAGTATATGAAGACATATTTAGTGCAGAAAATGAAGCCGAAATGGATCATATTTCACTTTCTAGATGGGCAGATTTAATTTTAATTGTGCCAGCCACAGCAAATACAATCTCAAAATTAAGTTATGGTTTAACTGACGATCTAGCTAGCACAGTTGTTTTGGCATCAGATAAACAAGTATTTTTAGTGCCCGCTATGAATGTAAGAATGTGGGAGCACAAAGCAACTAAAGATAATTTATCAAAATTAAAAAGCTATGGTTATAAGATAATTGGACCTGAAATTGGAGATATGGCTTGTGGAGAATATGGCAAAGGAAAAATGGCAGAACCTTCATATATATTAGAGACTGTAGAAAATTATTTTAAGAATATTGAAAAAAATAAAAAATTTAAGGCATTAGTCACAGCTGGACCTACTAAAGAGTTTATAGATCCAGTAAGATTTATAAGTAATAAATCAAGTGGAAAACAAGGTTATGAAATAGCAAAGTCGTTAAGAGATAATGGTTTTGAGACAACACTTATTTCTGGTGAAACAAATTTAGATCCAGTTGAAGGAGTAAAATTTATTTCTGTTAAAACTGCAGAAGAAATGTTTAGGGAAACTGTTAAAAACCTACCAACTGATGTTGCTATTTTTAATGCAGCGGTAGCTGATTTTAAAGTTAAAGAGATAAATAGTGAAAAAATTAAAAAAAGTGAAAATTTAAATCTTAAGTTAGAAAAAAATATTGATATTTTATCAAATATATCAAATCATAATTCACTAAGACCAAAAATTACAATTGGATTTGCAGCTGAGTCACGAAATCTTGAATTAAATTCAAAGAAAAAATTAGACCAAAAAAATTGTGATTGGATTGTTGCAAATGATATTTCTGATAAAACAATAGGTTTTGATTCTGATGATAATGAAGTATCTATATTTTACAAAAATAAAGAAAGTGAAAAATTATCAAAAAAGAAAAAATCTTTAATAGCATCTGAGATAGTGGATAGAGTTATCTCTGAGCTTAATTAAGTAATGGTAAAAGTTTTATTTAAGAGACTAAACCAAAAAGCAAAACTTCCAAGTTATAAAACTGCTGGCTCCTCAGGTATGGATTTGATGGCATGTGTGGATGAACCTATTACAATCAAACCAAATAAGTCAGAATTGGTACCAACCGGTATTGCAATTGCAATTCCTGAAGATACAGAGGTTCAAATTAGACCAAGATCAGGCCTTGCTGCAAAATCAAGTATTAGCGTGCTAAATACACCAGGCACAATTGATAGTGATTATAGAGGGGAGCTAAAAATCATTTTATTTAACCATAGTAAAGATGAATTCATTGTAAATAATGAGGATAGAGTTGCTCAAATGGTTTTAATGCCTATTTTAAAAGTAGAATTCGAAGAAACAAATGAATTACCAGAGACAATTAGAGGGTCCGGAGGATTTGGATCTACTGGTAAATAGTAAATGTTTAGTAACAGAGACCTCGATAGATATTCAAGGCAAATTATTTTAAAAAAAGTTGGTGTTTTAGGTCAAAAGAAAATCCAATGTGCTAAAGTTCTAGTTGTTGGATGTGGCGGTTTAGGAACACCTATTATTGATTTACTTTGTAGAGCAGGTATTGGTGAAATTGGTATGATGGATCATGATAAAGTGAGTATATCAAATTTACATCGACAAGTTATGTTCACTTCTCTGGATGTTGGAAAATATAAAGTTAATACTTTAAGAGAAAAAATTAATTTAATAAATAAAAAGATAAAAGTAAAAACGTATAGAGTTAAAGCAGAAGATAAAAATTTAGGAAAAATCATAAAACAATATGATGTTATTGTTGATGGAACAGATAATTTTAAAGCAAAATTTCTTCTAAATAAATTCTCAATAAAATATAGAAAAAAACTTATTATTGGAGCTATAAGTAAATTTGAGGGACATATTTTTACATTTGATTTTAATTTAAAAAAAAGTCCATGCTTGAAATGTTTCTACCAAGGAGAGCCAGCGGAAGGGGCTCTTGATTGTGAAACAGATGGTATATTAGGATCAACAGCAGTTATTACGGGTAGCATACAAGCAAATGAGGTTTTGAAAACAATTTTAAATGTTGGTAAAAATTTACATTCTCATATTTTAATAATAGATTTATTAAATCTTAAATTTAGAAAAGTATTATTTAAAAAAAGAAAAGGTTGCATGTGCAAAAATATTTAATACTTTCATTTCTTTTTTTTTTAACATTCCCATCAATTGCTGCGGAAAAGGTTTATTTTCTGATGCTTAAAAATAATAAAGTAAATGTTAGATACGGTCCCAGCTTTGATTATCCAATTAAATATGTGTATAAAAAAATTGAATTACCTCTGAGAGTAATTGATAAAAAAGAAAATTTTAGAAGAGTTATTGACTATAAAAAAAATAGTGGGTGGATCCACATTTCCCAGTTGAGAATTTCTCGATCTTTAATCGCCATTTCAGAAATAATTCTTTTTAAAAACCCAACAAAGTACTCAAAACCATTAGCCAAATTAGGTCAGGGACGTCTTTTAAAAGTAATAAAATGTGAGAAAAAATGGTGTAATATTAAAACTGGTGACTTTTCTGGTTGGATTATAAAAGATGATAGTATTTGGGGTATTGTTAATTAAAATCTGCTGAAAGAGCTATAATATTATCTTTAGAAAATTTGGTCGTATGTGAATACTCCTTATGATCAATACCGACTTCGATTATATTGTTCTGATTTTTAAACTTACTTACCTGATCATCCATAAAATTAAAATGTATAAATTGAACAGATGAAGCTTTTCCATCATCTGAAGTTCTATCAACATCCATCTCTGGGACTGCATATATTTTTTCATCGTTTATTTTTATAAAAATGTTCTTCTCTACTCCGCCTAATTTTCCAAGAAATTCTGCTCTTATTGCTGGGTTGTCTATCTCAAACATTAAAGTAGCAACTAATTCTTTTCCATTAGGAATTAGGGGATTATACGCAGCAAGTTCGTCTGCTACTTGTTCATCTCCACCTTTTTCAATGTAAAGCATTTCCTGAACTTGAGCTATCATTGTTTCATAACACTCAAAATAAAATGTTGCATAGGGTCCTAGAAGAATTCTTCTATTTTTTTTAAATTCAACTAATTCTTTTCTCATTTGCCTTCTAACTTTTGTATAAGCATCTAAAGGCAAAAGATCTTCTTTTGTAATAATTTTTTGTTCTTTTGACATTCTATAATCCATAACTTTTTGAGACTATTTCAATTGGATGCACAGCTTCATCACTTAATATATTTGTATCTTCAGCTAGCTGCTTAATATGTTTTCCAGCCAATGGACAGTCAGAAGCCATATATTTATTATTTTTTCGTTTAACAGTACTTGCGGTAGTTTTGCCCACTTTGTTTGCTACGTCATGGGTTCCTTTCATTATTCCAAAGGTTCCGCCATGCCCTGCACATCTTTCAACTACATCTAATTTAATATTTGGGATTAGTTTAAGCATGTCTCTTGCTTTATTGCCCATATTTTGAGCTCTTGCATGACAAGCATTATGAACGGTTACTCCACCGTCAATTTCTTTTAGGCCATCAACCAAACCCTCTTTGTTGGCAATATCCATAACATATTCGTCAATATCCAGAGTATTTTGAGAAAGTTTTTTGATTATTCCATCATTTGGCATTAATAAAGGCCATTCAAACTTCAACATTAAACCACAACTAGCTGTTAAAGTTACAACTTTGAAGCCTTTTTCAATATATTTGTTTAATTCTCTTGAAACTAGTTGCGCTTGTTTTGTAACTTGGTCTAAATCAGCTTGTTCTAGGTAAGGCATACCACAACAACCTGCGTAAGAATGCTCTACTTCAACATTATTGTGATGAAGTACTTTTAAAGCTGCCTCACCAGTTTTTTTCTTGTTAAAATTAACAAAGCATGTCGAGTAAATTACTACTTTTCTCTCTTTATTTTCTTTTAAAATATTTTTTTTGAATTTTTTAAAATACTTTGAAAATGTTTCTTTGTTGTATTTTGGTAAAATCACTCTTTTATCTATACCAGTAAAAAATTCTAAAACTTTTCTAGCAAACTTGTTTTTTACATCAGTAATCCAATTTATTATAAAGCTAAAAAATATTCCTACTTTTGAATTTCTATCTATTTGAGTCAATTGGTTAGCAGTTCTTGATACATCACCATTTTTTCTTTGAGCAGTTCTGTATCTCAACATTAAATGAGGAAAATCTAAATCAAATTCATGAGGTGGTACATAAGGACATTTAGTCATGAAACACATGTCACATAGAGTACAAGCATCAACAACGGGTTTAAACTTATCACTTGAGAGATCTGATACTTCCCCACCTTCTGTTTCGTCTATAAAATCAAATAACTTTGGAAAGCTGTCACACAAATTAAAACATCTTCTGCATCCATGGCATATATCAAAGACCCTTCTCATCTCTTGATCAATTTTCTCAGGGTTTATAAAATCTGGATCTCTAAATTTTAATGGATGTCTTGTAGGTGCCTGTGTACTACCTTCTTTGCTCATATAATTTAATTGTAATGTTTGTGGACGAGAGGGGTTCGTCCACAAATTTTGTTTAAGAAATACTTTCTAAAGTCTTTTGAAATTTACCAGCGTGCGATTTTTCAGCTTTTGCTAAAGTCTCGAACCAGTCAGCTATTTCATCAAAACCTTCGTCTCTAGCTGTTTTAGCCATTCCAGGGTACATATCTGTGTACTCATGTGTTTCACCTTGAATTGCAGATTCTAGATTAGCTTTTGTTTCACCAATTGGCTTACCAGTTGCTGGATCACCTACTTCTTCTAAATATTCTAAGTGACCATGAGCATGTCCAGTTTCACCTTCTGCAGTTGATCTAAATACCGCTGCTACATCGTTAAAGCCTTCAACATCGGCTTTTTGAGCAAAATAAAGATATCTTCTATTTGCTTGGCTTTCCCCAGCAAATGCTTCTTTTAAATTTTCCTCTGTTTTACTACCTTTTAATGACATATTTGCTCCTACTATTAATAATGATTCTAAAGTGGTTTATATATAGAGGAATTATAATATGTCAACAGTTTAGAATAAATATAATATATTATTTAAACTATTGATATTATTGAGTTATTTTTGAGATTGATTATCACTCACAATTTTAGCAATAACTTCTACTGATCTAATTTTTTTCCCAGGGATTGTTCTTTTAATATTAACTTCATCAACATCATCTTGATGAATATCAATCAATTTATTTTCTTCCTCGTCAAAGAAATGGTGATGATGAGTTACATTTGTATCGTAATAACTTTGTGAAGCATTTAGTGGAATCTCTTTTAAATAACCCTTCTTCATAAATGCGTGAACAGTATTGTAAACAGTTGCTAAAGAAACCTTAATATTTGCTTGATTTTCAATGATTTTAACCAATTCTTTGATTGTAAAATGAAAGGTTTTATCAGCGTCAAATAATACCTCACAAATTTTTATTCTTTGTTTTGTAGGTCGAAGTCCTGATTTTCTCAGTTTGTCTATATATTGCTCAGCGTAAGCCATTACTAATTATAATTATTCTAAAGAATATCTATATTATAATGTTGGTAAATCAAGTAATAAGATTACAAATTTATGAAAAAAAATTCCTTTAATTATGACGAATTAATAGATTGTGCAAATGGTGAGCTTTTTGGCCCTGGTAATGCAAAATTACCGTCTCCTCCAATGCTTATGTTTGACAGAATTACTGAAATTGATGAAAATAAGGGTGCTTTTGGCAAAGGATTAATGAAAGCTGAACTTGATATTAAGGATGATTTATGGTTTTTTGACTGTCACTTTAAAGAAGATCCGGTTATGCCAGGATGCTTAGGTTTGGATGCAATGTGGCAGTTAGTTGGATTTTACTTAGGTTGGCTTGGAAACCCAGGAAGAGGAAGAGCTTTAGGGGTAAGCACAGTGAAATTTACTGGAGAAGTTTTAAAGAATGTCAAAATGGCAACATATATAATTGATATGAAAAGAATATTAATTAAAGGTGAAACAACTGTTGGCTTAGCAAATGGAATTCTTCTGGCGGATGATAAAAAGATTTACTCAGCTGATGGTCTAAAAGTAGGATTATTTAAATAATGAGAAGAGTAGTAGTTACAGGTTTAGGAATTGTATCTTGTTTAGGTAATAATCAGGAAGAGGTTCGTCAATCTTTATTAAATTCTAAGTCAGGTATTTCTTTTTCCGAAGAATATAAAGAACACAATTTAAAAAGTCATATCCATGGAAAGCCAAATATAAAACTTGAAGATCACATAGATAGAAAAACAATTAGATTTATGGGCTCAGGATCAGCTTATAATTACATTGCAATGAAAGAAGCAATTGAAGATTCTGGACTAGAAGAAAGTGAAGTAAGTAATTTTAAAACTGGAATTGTTATGGGTTCGGGTGGACCTTCAATAGAAAATGTTATTTTAGCAGCTGATAAAACAAGAGCTAAAACCCCAAAATTGATGGGACCTTTTATAGTTCCAAGAACAATGGCAAGTACTGCGTCCGCAACACTCGCTGTACCTTTTAAAATAAAAGGTACTAACTATACGATGAGTTCTGCTTGTGCAACAAGTGGTCACTGTATTGGAAATTCAATGGAATTAATTCAAATGGGTAAACAAGATATTGTATTTGCAGGTGGTAGTGAGGAAATACATTGGGCAATGACAGCTATGTTTGATGCAATGACTGCACTATCTTCGAAATATAATGATACACCTGAAAAAGCCTCAAGAGCTTATGATAAAACTAGAGATGGTTTTGTAATTGCAGGAGGTGCAGGGGTGCTTGTTCTCGAAGAGTACGAACATGCAAAAGCGAGAGGAGCTAAAATATATGCAGAATTAACTGGTTATGGAGCAACTTCAGATGGATATGATATGGTAGCGCCTTCTGGTGAAGGTGCAGTAAGATGTATGCAAATGGCAATGGCAACTTCAAAAAATAAAGTAGATTATATAAATACTCATGGAACTTCTACTCCAGTTGGAGATATTACTGAATTGAATGCTGTTAAAGAAGCTTTTGGAAATGAAATTCCAAAGATTAGCTCAACCAAATCTTTGTCGGGTCATCCATTAGGAGCGGCTTCCGTTCACGAAGCTATATATTGTTTAATTATGATGAAAAACAATTTTATTACTGGATCAGCCAACATCAGTGAAATGGATGAAGAGGCTCAAAAGTTTCCAATCGTTGCTAAAACAGAAACAGAAGCAACTTTAAATACGGTTATGTCTAATAGTTTTGGTTTTGGTGGAACAAATGCAACATTAATTTTTGAGAAAGTTTAATTCATGTCTTTAATGAAAGGAAAAAAAGGACTAATAATGGGTGTTGCCAACGAAAGATCCATTGCGTGGGGTATTTCGCAAAAACTTGCTGAGGCAGGTGCAGAATTAGCTTTTACTTATTTGGGTGATGCTCTTAAAAAAAGAGTGGTACCTTTAGCAGAAAAACTCAATTCAAATGTTACTTTTAGCTGCGATGTTGAAAAAAAAGAAGATGTAATAAAATTATTTGAGGATGTTAAGTCTCAATGGGGCGAGATAGACTTTGTAGTTCACGCAATTGCTTTTTCTGATAAATCTGAACTTTCAGGAGAATATCTAAATACCACAAGAGAAAATTTTTTAAGAAGTATGCTGATTTCGTGCTTTTCATTTACTGAAGTTGCAAAAGAAGCTTCAAAAGTCATGAAAAATGGTGGTAGCATGATTACACTTAGCTATGAGGCTAATAAAGCAATCCCTAATTACAATGTAATGGGTGTTTGTAAGGCAGCATTAGAATCTAGTGTTAAGTACTTAGCTAGAGATTTAGGAGCTAAAGGAATACGGGTGAATGCAATAAGTGCAGGGCCAATAAAGACATTGGCTGCTTCAGCCATTGGAGATGCAAAATTTTTATATAAATGGAATGCTGATCACTCTTTTTTAAAAAGGAATGTAGATAATATCGATGTTGGAAACTCAGCATTATATCTTTTAAGCGATATGGCAGGTGGTGTTACAGGTGAAATTCACTATGTTGATGCTGGTTACAATAAAGTAGGTATGCCAGATCCAAAAAATATATCTTAAAATTTTATAATTATGTTAATTTTAGTTTGGTTTGTAGTTTGTATAATATTTATTTTTGTTCAATTAATTCTAGAGGGTTCTGGTCATGCACTAGAAGTTTTTGCCCTATTGACTGCAATAGCTTTATTCTTGATAAATAAGCTTGGGAAAAAAAATAAATAACTAATAAATAATTGTTGTGAGAAGAAAGTTTTTGAAAATTACTGGGGCTTCTATATTAAGTTTCATATTTTATCCGTTAACATCTTTAGCAAATAACATAGTTGGTTTTAAAAAAAAATTAAAGAAAGATGAAAGTGAATACAATATAATAAATCCTGATCTTACAAATGAGCAAAAAATAATAATGTTTGAAGAGGGTACTGAACGTGCAGGTACTAGTGAATTAAATTATGAGAAAAGAAAAGGGTCATATCATTGTGCTAACTGTGGTGTAAAATTATTTGAGTCCACTGCTAAATTTGACAGTGGAACTGGTTGGCCCTCATTCACTGAGGCAATACCAGGCGCGTTTGTAACAAAAACTGATTATTCTTTTGGCATGAAGAGGACTGAATATAGCTGTGCAAATTGTGGCGCTCATCACGGCCATGTATTCAATGATGGTCCAGATGGTGGAAAAAGATATTGTAGCAATGGTCTTTGCTTGCTTTTTATCCCAGAAAATTAGTAATTATATTTTTCTAATATAACCAACATTAGTAGTCTTAAAATGCTTGAAAGGGATATTTGTATCTTTTATTGCCTTGATAGTCTCTTCCGTAATATTTCCATAGACCTCTATTTCGAATCTATCCGCAATTTTGTTGTGCTTTTCAACATAAGCTTGGACTGGGGCATTATTAAGATGATGCAGCATAGCTTCACTATTTCGATAAACTTCACTCCAAGTAAATTCTAAAGGATCAGTTGGATCTTGATCGAAAGTATGAATAAGCATGTCTGGCTCTGATGCATTAACAGCCTCATCAGCTTCTTTTGCTATCCTGAGATACTCTTCAACCTTACCCTCTTTAACGCGTATTCTTGCAATTAAAATAAATGGGTTGGACATTTATCTAAATAGCGGCCTGCTTAATAGATAGTTTTACTTTTCCTCGGTCAAATCCAATAACTTTAACTTTAACTTCGTCACCTTCTTTGACTACGTCAGTAACTTTAGCGACTCTTTTGTCTGCAAGTTCTGAAATATGAACTAATCCATCTTGTTTTCCTAAGAAATTAACAAAAGCACCAAATTCCATAATTTTCATAACTTTACCGTTATAAATCTTATTTAATTCAGCTTTAGCAGTTATATCCTTAATCATTTGCATCGCTTTATTTCTAGTTTCTTCATCTGGAGCTGCTACAGTTACTACACCCTCGTCATTAACATCAACTTTTGCTCCTGATTTTTCTACTATTTCTCTGATAGTTGCACCACCCTTACCGATTACTGCCGCTATATCTTTTTTGTCTACAGTAATTTTTTCCATTTTTGGTGTATGTTTACCAACATTGTCTCTTGACTTAGATAGCGCTTTATTCATTTCACCTAGAATATGAATTCTTCCATCTTTAGCTTGATTTAATGCCTGTTCCATAATTTCAAATGTTATTCCAGTGATCTTAATATCCATTTGTAATGATGTAATACCATCTTTAGTACCAGCAACTTTAAAATCCATATCACCTAAATGATCTTCGTCACCAAGAATATCCGATAACACTGTAAAATCATTACCCTCTTTAATCAAACCCATCGCAATTCCAGCGACTGGCTCTTTTATCGGAACACCTGCGTCCATAAGAGCTAGAGAAGTTCCACAAACAGTTGCCATTGAGGATGAACCATTTGACTCGGTTATTTCTGATACAATCCTAAATGTATAAGGAAAACTTTCTTTTGATGGTAGTGACGAGTTAATTGCTCTCCAAGCTAATTTTCCGTGACCTATCTCTCTTCGACCTGTTCCAATTCTACCAGTTTCACCAACTGAGAATGGAGGAAAATTATAATGCAACATAAATCTCTCTTTTTGAAGACCATCTAAACTTTCAATTCTTTGTTCATCATCTGAAGTACCTAAAGTAGTTGTAACAATTGCCTGAGTTTCGCCTCTTGTAAATAATGCTGAACCATGAACTCTAGGCAAAATACCTACTTCACACAATATTGGTCTGACATCTGCAAGACCTCTTCCATCAATACGATTTTTATTTTTTAGTATGTCAGTTCTTACTATAGATTTCTCTAAATTTTTAAGTTGAGAATTAACATCCAAATCTGTGTAATCTTCATTTTCTTCATAAAGTTTTTTTGCTTTTTCAGTTATTTCAGAAATTTGATTTGATCTATCTTGTTTATCTCTAGTAGAGAACGCTTTTTTCAGATCTTCGGTAAATTCTTCCTCTAATTTCTTTTTTATTTCTGAAAGATCTTTTTTTTCAACAACCCATTCTGGTTTTCTGCATTCTTTTGCAAGATCTTCAATCATTTCAATTACAGGAATAAAACCTTGATGACCAAATTTTACTGCGTTTAACATTTCTTCCTCTGTTAAACCGTTCGCTTCTGACTCGACCATTAAAACTGCATCTTTGGTTCCCGCAACTACTAAATCTAATTTAGATTCCTCTAATTCTTTCTTTGACGGGTTAAGCACATATTCGCCTTTAATAAAGCCAACTCTGGAAGCTCCCACTGGACCCATAAAAGGCATACCTGATATAGCTAATGCAGCTGAGGAGGCAATTATTGATAAAATATCAGCCTCATTTTCTTTATCGTAAGATATTACTGTTGGTAATAGTTGTACTTCATTTTTAAATTCATCAGGGAACAAGGGTCTAATAGGTCTATCTATTAGCCTTGATATTAAAGTCTCACTTTCAGTTGGTCTGGCTTCTCTTTTAAAATATCCACCTGGAATTTTACCAGCTGCATAATACTTTTCTTGGTAATTTACAGACAAAGGAAAATAGTCCATGTCTGGATTTACTTTCTTTGCACCAACTACTGTTGCTAAAACTACTGTTTCACCACACTGAGCTATTATTGCACCATCTGCTTGTCTTGCTATTTTACCTGTTTCTAAACTTATTTTCTTTCCACTTACTTCTATTTCTTTTTTTACAACTTTAAACATTTACTTCCTTAAATTTAATTTTGTTAATACTTCTTTATAAGACTCAATTTTATTTTTTTTTAAATAGTCTAATAATTTTTTTCTTCTATTTACTGCTCTCAAAAGGCCAACAGATGAATGTTTATCCTTTTTGAATTGTTTTATATGTTTTGAAAGACTCTCAATTTTTCCAGTTAATTGAGCAATCTGAACTTCCGATGATCCAGTATCTTTATCGTGAATTTGAAGTTCTTTTACTTTTTTTGTCATTTTTTTCCTTATTTATTAGTTTGTTTAATTAAATTTTCTATTTTTTCTGCATAATCAAAAGAGTCATCTTTTACAAAAAAAAGTTTTGGTAAAAATTTCATCACAATTTTTTTAGATAAAACTTTTCTTATTATAAATGATGATATCTTTAATTTTTCTATAATTTCCTCAGTATTTTTCCCACCTAAAGGCATTACAAATATTTTAGCTGTTTTTAGGTCAGGAGACATTCTAACTTCTGTGACAGTAATTTCTCTAGTTGATAAATCTGCTATTTTGGCTTCATCTCGAATAAAAAGTATTCCAAGTGCTTGTTTTATCATCTCACCAACTCTTAATTGTCTTTGACTTATGGGCTTTCCTAAATACTTCATTTAAATTGATCTCTCTGTAATTGTTGAATTATAAACTTCAATAATATCTTTTTTTTGGAAATCTACGAAATCTTTTAATGTAATTCCACACTCCAAACCTGCCGTAACTTGTTTTGTTTGATTTTTTTCTCTAAATATAGATCCAATTTTTCCATTAAAAATTATTGTGCCATCTCTTATAACTCTTGCACTAGAATCTTGAATGATTTCACCTTCTACTACTTTTGAACCTGCAACTTTTCCTACTTTTGAAACTTTGAAAATCTCTAAAATTTCTGCACTTCCAATAATTTTTTCTTCAACTTCAGGAGATAACAGGCCTCCCATCTTTCCTTTTATAAAATCTAAAACTTCATAAATAATATTAAAAGACGAAATAGATATTTTTTCTTGCTCTGCTCTTTTCTTTGCTTCTTTGCTCGGTTTTACATTGAATGCAATTATTACAGCATTTGAAGCTTTTGCTAAAGTTACATCAGTTTCTGTCACCATGCCTATATCTGATAAAAGTATTTTTGGTTTAACTTCATCGTGTTTAATTTTATTTATAGCATTTTTGATTGCTTCTGAAGAACCATGAACATCACTCTTTATAATTATATTTAGTTCCTCTGAAGCTGAATTTTGAAATGCTGACTCCTGTGTAACAAATGTTAATGGAATTTTGTCATCTTTTGACTCTTGAACTCTTGCTTCACACAATGATTTGGCTTCTTTTTCATTCGATAAAACAATAAAATCATCACCTGATTTAGCAGCACCATTTATACCAATAATTTCAATTGGAGTTGCTGGTTCTGCAATATCAACATTTTTACCTAGATCATTGATAATTGCTCTTATTTTACCCCACTTTAAACCACTAACAAAGTAATCACCTTTTTTTAGAGTGCCTGCTGTAACTATAATATTTGCAACAGGGCCTCTTCCAATGTCTATCTTCGACTCTAAAACAATTCCTTTTGCATTTGTTTCAAAATCAGTTTTTAAATCTAATAATTCTGCTTGTAGCAAAATAGACTCAACTAACTTGTCTAAGTTTTTTTTACTTTTCGTAGAAATCTCTACCATTAGTGTGTCACCTGACATTTCTTCAGCAATTAATTCATATTCTAATAATTGATTTTTAATTTTTTGTGGATCTGCTTCTGGTAAATCACATTTATTTATAGCTACAACTATTGGTACTTTTGCTGCTTTTGCATGTTTTATTGATTCAACTGTTTGAGGTTTAACACCATCATCTGCCGCAACTACTAATATTACTATGTCAGTAAGTTTGGAACCTCTTGCTCTCATTTCTGTAAAGGCGGCATGTCCTGGAGTATCAATGAACGTGATTTTATTATTATTATGATTAATTTGGTATGCTCCAATATGTTGAGTTATTCCACCAAATTCACCTGAGACTACATTTGCTTTTCTTAATACATCTAGTACGGATGTTTTTCCGTGATCTACATGTCCCATAACTGTTACAATTGGAGGGCGATTTTTTAAGTTTTCAGATTTTACCTCTTTGATTTTTTCAATTATCTCTTCAGCTTTTTTCTCTCGTATTGAGCTATGGCCAAATTCCTTGACTAGATATTCAGCTGTATCAGCGTCTATCGTATGATTTATAGTTACTGTAACACCCATGCTCAATAAATGTTTAATTATATTACTGGATTGTTCTGCCATCCTATTTGCAAGTTCTCTGATTGTTATTACCTCTGGTAGTTTTATCTCTCTTCTGATTTGCTTAATTTTATCTTTTGCATCTGTTTGATTTAAATTTCTGTTTTCTTTTTGTTTAGCTCTTTTCAGAGACGCTAGACTTCTAGATTTTATTTCTACATGATCGTCACTTAAAGCTCTTGAGATAGTAAGTTTTAATTCTCTTCTCTTGCTAACATTTTTATTAGATTTATTTTCTTTTTGGATAGCTTCTCCTTTTAATCTTCTTGTTGCTCTTTGCTCTGCAAGTTTTCTTTTCTCAAAGTCTGATGAAGGTTGTGTTGATGGTTTAGAAAATATATTAGACTGAGAGGTATTTCTATTCGGTCTGAAACTTTCATTGTTTTGTCTCGGATATTGAGACTTAATATGAAATTTTGAATTTTTTTTCTCTATTACAACTGAGTTCTTAGACTTTGATTTAGCCTCTTCAATACTGTTAAGTGTTTTTTTTGATGTTCCAGATATTGATAACTTTAATTTCTTTTTCTCCATTTTTCATCTCTCAATCTTTATCTTTATAGACTTTTTCTCTTGCTGACATAATTAAGTTATCTGCCTCCTGCTTTGATAAAGCAAAGTCTTCCAAATATCCCTTGATTTTAACTCTTTCACCTTTAATTATATCATATGCGCCTGTAAGTTCGTCAGATGCTAAATCTGCCAAATCTATCAATGATAATATTTTTTGTTCTCCTAAGGTGACAAGCATCCCAGGTGTAAGTCCATCGTGTTTAATTAGTTCATTCTCTACACCAAGATCTTTTATTCTTTTTGATATTTCCTCTTGATCTCTTAAATAAAATTCTTTAGCTCTATCAACTAATTCTTTTGCAGTATCCTCCTCGATACCCTCAATTTTTATAAGTGCCTCAACTGAACTTTCTTTTATGTCGTCAATTGAAGAAAATCCTTCGGCCACTAAAAGCTGACCTAAAGTTTCATCCAACTCGAGGTTTTTAACGATATTATCAGTTTTTTCTTTGAATTCTAATTGTCTTCTTTCTGAGTCCTCTTGCTCCGTCATTATATTAATTTCATAGTTTAATAATTTTGTCGCTAATCTTACATTTTGACCTCTTCGCCCAATTGCTTTACTTAAGTTTTCTTCTGTGAGAATTACATCAAGTTTTTTTGCTTCATTATCAACATTTACTCTTTGTACCTCTGCAGGAGATAAAGCATTTGCCACAACAATAGCCGGGTCTTCTGACCAATTAACAATATCTATTTTTTCTCCTTGTAACTCATTTACAACTGCCTGAACTCTACTTCCTCTCATGCCAACACATGCTCCAACTGGGTCTAGCGAAGTATCAATGGCTTTCACACAAATTTTTGCTCTACTACCAGGATCTCTTGATGAAGATTTAATTTCTATCAAACCATCATAAATTTCTGGAACTTCTTGAATAAATAATTTGTCCATAAATTTTGGATGTGCCCTAGATAAGAATATTTGTTGTCCTCTCGGCTCTCTTCTGACATCTAGACAATATGCTTTTACTCTATCACCAGCTTTTATATTTTCCCTAGGTATCATCTCATTTTTCTGAATTATTGCTTCTGTTCTACCCAAATCAACAATAACGTTGCCAAATTCCAACCTTTTAACAATTCCGCTTAAAATTGTATCTTTTTTTTCAATGAATTCGTTGTATTGTCTTTCTCTTTCTGCCTCTCTAACATTAAAACTTATAACTTGTTTAGCTGTTTGAGCTGCAATTCTTCCAAAATCAAATGATGGTAAAGGTTGAAGAACTTCATCTCCAATTTGTTTATCTTTGTTTAAATGATTTAATTTAATTGCATCGTCAAGGGTGATTTCAAGATTTGAGTTTTCGGGTTTTTCTACAATTAAAAGTTTTCGAAAAATTCCTATATCTCCGTTATCTCTATTAATTTCCACTTTTATTTCATTATCGGAGCCAAATTTTGATTTAGCTGCTTTAGCTATACCTGTCTCCATAGATCCGATTATAAGTTCTTTATCTATCGATTTCTCTAAGGCTACAGCCTCAGCTATTCTTAATAATTCTAATTTATCAGCTCTTCTATTTAACATAATTTATTGTGCCAAAAAAAAATGGGCCTAAGCCCATTTTGAAATTTCAACAATGTGCTTGAAATATAGTTATTTTTTATTAGTTTTCAACAATATTTACTTATTAAAAACCTCTGATTTGTCAGTTTTTTCCCATGAAAATGATCCATCATTCTCTGGAATTCTTCCAAAATGTCCATAGGCAGCAGTTTTTTCATATATAGGTTTGTTTAAACCAAGCATTTCTCTTATTCCTCTTGGACTTAAATCAAAATTTTCTTTAATAAGTTTTTCAACATAGATATTTTTTTCTTCATCGTTATCAAACAAATCTACATAGATTGACAATGGTTTAGATACTCCAATCGCATAAGCTAATTGGATTAAACATTTGTCAGCAATTTTAGATGCAACAACATTCTTAGCTAAATATCTAGATGCATATGCTGCAGATCTATCTACTTTTGTTGGGTCTTTTCCAGAAAAAGCACCACCTCCATGTGGTGCAGCACCACCATAAGTATCAACAATAATTTTTCTACCAGTTAAACCACTGTCACCATCTGGGCCTCCAATTACAAAGTTTCCAGTAGGATTAATGTAAATCTCTTTTTCATCAAGACTTCCTAGTAAATTTTTAGGTATAGATCTTTCTATATAAGGCATACAAAGGTCTTTGACTTGGGATAAGTTTACATCTTTTGAATGTTGTGTAGAAATAACTACAGATGTTACAGCTGCAGGCATACCATCTTTATATTGAATAGTAATTTGACTTTTTGAGTCTGGTTCTATCCCTATTAGTTTTCCTGATTTTCTATCATCAGCCATGAGTCTTAAAATTTTATGCGAATAATGAATTGGAGCGGGCATCAAAACATCTGTTTCATTACATGCATAGCCAAACATAATACCCTGATCTCCTGCACCTTCATCTTTATTTCCAGATGAATCAACTCCCATAGCAATATCGGCAGATTGTGAGTGTAAATGTGTTTCAATTTTAGTTTGTTCTTTCCAAGAAAAACCATCTTGATCATAACCAATATCTTTAATGCAATCTCTTACTTTTGAAATTAATTCATCTTGCTTAAGCTCTGGTCCTCTTACTTCTCCTGCTAATACAACTTTATTTGTTGTTGTTAGAGTTTCGCAAGCTACTCTCGCTTGTGGCTCTGAAGCTAAAAAAGTATCCACAACCATATCTGAAATTCTGTCACAAACTTTATCTGGGTGCCCTTCTGATACTGACTCACTAGTAAATAAAAAATTTTTTTTCATTAATTCTCCCGTGTTTTAAAAAAAAAAATTAAAATAATATAAATGGATAGAAAATAAAAGAAGAACTTATTACCTTGAGAACTAAAGATAGTTTTATTGGACTTTTTGAAAGAGTTAATTTCAATAAATCCCTTCTCGGTTGTTAATTTTTTGTCAATTACCTGACCTTTAGAATTTATAAATGCTGATATTCCATTATTTGATGATCTTATAAGTGGTTTTCCCTCTTCAATCGATCTAAAGACTGAATGAAAAAAGTGCTGATAGGGACCGATAGAATTCCCAAACCATCCATCCTCTGATATATTTAAGATAAAATCATAATTTTTTTTATTTTTATTAATTTGACCAGAGTAAATAACTTCGTAGCAAATAAGTGGGATAAAATTATAATCATTTAATTTAATTAAATTTCTATTTTTGTCTGCTGAAAAAGACTGATAACCTTGAGTAATCTTTTTTAAACCAAAAAGATCTAATAATTTTTCAAATGGCAAAAATTCACCAAATGGTACTAATTTATTTTTGTAATATTTATCTAGAATATTAAGTTCATTATCTAAAACTAATAAAGAGTTAAATATTTTATCATTCTCATACATGTTAATTCCTAAAATAATTTTATGTTTTTCTGAAAAATTATTTGAAAATAAGCTTTTAAATTTTTTAAGATCTTCAAAATAAATGCTCGATAAAATACCTTCTGGTAAAACAAATAATGTTTCTTTTGATAAATTTGGCTCAGAAATATTAATTAATTCTGAGATAAATTCTTTAGCATTTTCATTCTGAAAATACCTATTAATACTTATAGTAGGAGATATTATTTTAATAGTAAATTCTAAATCAATATTTTCAGTCAATTTGTGATCTCTCATTTTTGAAGTTCCCCAATAATAATTAGTAAAAATCAATAATAAGGAAAAGATAAGTACACTTACTTTGAAATTTCTTTTGTAATTAAAAAATAAAATAGTCGGTAATAAAAACATTAAAATAATTAAAGAATTAAATGCATAAGTCCCTGTTACAGAAAGTAACTGAATAAATTCTAAATAATTTACAAAGCTAAAAGAAATTAAATTCCATGGAAAACCTCCAAACACAAAACTTCTGATATATTCAAATATAGATAAGGAAGTAGTTAAAATTAATATTGATAAAAATTTTTTTTTTGGACGTAAAAAAGAAAAAAGGAGTGTTGCTAAACCATAGAATAATCCTAAAAACAAAGGTATTAAAATTAAAGCGAACGGTATAAAAGGTTTAAATATATCTTCAAATGTAAGTGAATGGGTAACCCAATATAAATTAGATATAAAATAACCAAAACCAAATGTCCATCCAATGTTGAAAGATTTATGTTTATCTTTAGGACGCAGTAATAATATTAACAAAAAAGCAGGATATGTAAAAAAGTTTAGAAAGAAAAAGTTATAGGGTGGAAGACTGAAAGAAGAAATTAAACCTAATAGAAATACAAATGAATATAATAATATTTGATTTTTGTGTATTAAAGTCAATTTACTTTATGAAAATATTTCAATATTGATTTTTCTTTTTTGAACATTTTACTAAAATCATCTAGCTTTTTGTGATCATAGCCAATTAGATGAAGATAACCGTGTATCCACATTTTATCGAATTCTAAAAAGAAATTTGTTTCTTTAGACCTTTTTTTAATTATTTCAAAACTAATTGCTATATCACCTACATAAAGTTTCTTTTTATCTTTGATTTTAATAGGAAAAGATAAGACATCAGTAGTTTTATTTTTTTTTCTGAATTTATAATTAAGGTTTTTCATTTTTTTATTATTAGTTAGCAGTATAGAGAATTCGTGATTTTTATTTTTAAAAAAAGGTGTTTTAGATAAAATTTTTAGCCTTTTCTTTAAGTAAATATTAGGGTCTTTGATAATTTTTGTCCAATTTAAATAACCAGATATTACATTGGCTTTTATCATCCTTCTGTACTTTTATCTGAGTATGCTTTAACAATTTTTGAAACAAGTGGATGCCTTACTACATCTTTATGACCAAAATCAACAACTGAAATTTCTTTCAAATGTGCAAGTAATTTTTTTGATCTATTTAATCCTGAAAGTGATTTATTTGATAAATCAATTTGTGAAGGATCTCCATTAATAACTATCTTTGAGTTTTCACCTATTCTTGTTAAAAACATTTTAATTTGTGTATCTGTAGCATTCTGTGCCTCATCAAGGATTGCAAATGAATTTTTTAGAGTTCTGCCTCTCATAAATGCAAGTGGAGCTATTTCTATATCTCCAACCTCAATTTTTTTTTGAATTTTCTCAAAATCTAATAAATCATACAAAGAGTCATATAATGGTCTTAAATATGGATCAACCTTTTCTCTCATATCACCAGGTAAAAATCCAAGCCTTTCACCAGCTTCAACAGCAGGTCTAGATAAAATAATTCTTTCTATTTTTTTTTCTAAAAGCATTGTAAGTGCTACTGCAACAGCTAAAAAAGTTTTACCGGTTCCTGCTGGCCCTGCTGAAATTATTATATCTGACTCCTTTAAAGCCCTAACGTAATCTTTCTGTTTTTCAGATCTTGGGATTACCGATTTTTTTGGTGTCTTAATTATATAATCTAATTTTTTTTCAAAATTGTTTTTTTCATCTATCATAAATTCACTTATTGAAGAAATTATATCTTTTTTTTCTATTGTTCCATTGTTTAAAAATTGTTCAGTTAAAAATTGTATAGCATTTTTAACTAAATTATTCTTATCTTGATCACTTTTTACTAATATTGAGTTTCCTCGAGAATAAATGTTAGTTTTTGTAATTTTTTCTAATTCTTTTAGGTTATTATTAAACTCACCAGCTACACCTATTAATAAATCGTTATTTTTAAATATTATACTTAAAGAATTATTTTCTGAATATACAAATTTTAATTCACTTAAAATATTTTTATTATTTAAATTACTCAATTCAAGCAGCTTTCATATTTTTTTCTATTGAACCAAATAAAGTATTTTGGTTACTGGTCTTAATTTTTACTTTAACAAGTTTGCCAATATGATTTTTATCCCCTTCAAAAATTACTGGTGAGATATATTTATTTCTTCCAAAAAATTTATTTTGTTTTTCTAATTTATTTTCAACAAGCACATCAATTGTAAAGTTTTCCATTGATTTATTAATTTTTATTTGGTTATCAAATAACTCGTCTTGAACTAATTTTAATCTTTCTTTTGCTATATTGTTATCTATCATATTAAATTTAGAAGCTTTTGTTCCAGGTCTAGGACTAAAAATAAATGAGAAAGAGTTTATAAATTTTATTTTTTTTAGTAAGTTACAAGTATCCTCAAAATCTTTTTGTGTCTCGCCTGGATAACCAATAATAAAGTCACTAGAAAATTCGATCTCTTGATTAATTTTTTTTAATTTTTCATAAATATTTAAATAATCATCAACCGTATGTTTTCTATTCATTAACTCTAAAATCTTATTAGATCCACTTTGTATAGGTAAATGAACAAATGGCATCAATTTGGAGCTAGTGGAGTAACATTCAATTAAATCATCAGTCATGTCTCTAGGATGAGAAGTTGTATATCTAATTCTCTCTAATTCTGGATATTGCTCTAAATAATTTATTATATGGGAAATTCTATAATGCTTAGAGTTTTCAATATAAGAGTATGCATTAACATTTTGTCCAAGCAAAGTTATTTCTTTTACACCATTTTCTATTAATTGTTCCACTTCTGAAATAATTGTATTAAAAGGTCTAGAATATTCTGGACCTCTTGTATAAGGGACTACACAAAAGTGACAGAATTTATCACAACCTTCCTGAATTGTTAAAAACGCAGATATTTTATTGTTGCTATTTTTTACTTTATCAAAGTATCCAAATTTAGATATTGTATCAAATTCAGTTTCCTCTTGTTTCAAGTCTGATATGTGTTTATTCAATAAGTCATTAACTTTGTGATAAGATTGAGGACCTATTATAATATCTATGTAGGGTTCCCTTTTTAACATTTCTTCATTTTCTGCTTGAGCTACACAACCAGCAACAACCATTAATGGTTTTTGCTTGTTTCTAAATAATTTTTTTACTCTCCCAATTTCATGATAAACTTTTTCCTTAGCTTTATCTCTAATATGACAAGTATTTAAAATATAACAGTCAGCTTCAGACTGATTTGAAGTTTTATTAAACCCTATTTTTCTAACAGAATCATATATTCTATTTGAGTCATACTCATTCATCTGACAACCAAATGTTTTAATATAAATTTTTTTTTTCACTGTTGGCATTTTTAAGTTGAGTAGCTCGCAGAATTTTTATCTAGGTTTGCATTAAAAGAAATTGATCTTCTTTCCTCATCTGTATCAGAAAAAGGATACACTGTATGAAGTAAATAATTTGGGAACAAATAAAAGTCACCAACCTCAGGCTTAATTACATAAGTTGCTTTTGAAAATAAATTTACCGAACCATGTATTAATGTTAGACGACCTTTGTCATTTGTCCTTTTTTTTTCAGATACTTCTCCAAAAGTTTTGGGAACTTTTAAATAACCAACTCCAGAAACGTGTCCGGAATGGAAATGGATTGGATTATACTCATTTTTAAACTGTCTTACTATCCAACATCTAATAATATCAATTGAT
The DNA here is from genome assembly GCA_902536975.1 of uncultured Pelagibacteraceae bacterium. GTDB lineage: Bacteria > Pseudomonadota > Alphaproteobacteria > Pelagibacterales > Pelagibacteraceae > Pelagibacter. Next base: position 752 of record CACAZG010000011.1, on the reverse strand, counting down.
TGTAATTTTTTGTTTGAATCGTTTTCTAGCCATATTTTAATTGCACTTCCTAAAAATTGACCCCATCTAATTTCTTCCATAAATTTATTTTCTAAAAGGAATTCTTGTTTTACTTTACCTGCAAGTTGGCTTGAATGATCTAAAGCAGAAACCTTTTCTTGATTTGAAATTGTTTGATCTACATAATCGTTTAATTTTTTAATCAATTCGTCAGGTATTCTCAATTTAACAATTGAAGGTCCAAATGGTCTGATTACTTGTATATCACTCATCAAGTTTATTTTTTTTTATTCCATATAATTCTAATTTATGGTCAACTAATTTATATCCATATTTATCAGCAACTTTTTTTTGTAATTTTTCAATTTCATCATCAACAAATTCAATAATTTCTCCAGATTTAATATCTATTAGATGGTCGTGGTGGCTTTCGACTAAAGTTTCATATCTTGCTTTTCCGCCTTTAAAATCGTGTTTAGTAAGTATACCTGACTCTTCAAAAAGCTTAACTGTTCTATAAACAGTGGCTATACTTATTTTAGGGTCTAATTTAGAGACTCTTTTGTATAACTCATCAACATCTGGGTGATCTGACTCTCCATAAACTTCTTTTGACTCAGATAATACTTTAGCAATTACTCTTCTCTGATCGGTAAGTTTAACCCCTTTCTTCTGACAAATTTGTTCTATTGTTTCAGTCATTATTTATTTTAACTCGAATACATAGGTTTTATCAAACCTTTATTTGATAT
>CACAZG010000010.1 GCA_902536975.1 uncultured Pelagibacteraceae bacterium | reverse complement strand
TTTAACACCCCTCCATTTATTATTGTTGGATCTAATTTACCTAAAGTAAAAATATTTGATACTAATGATGTTGTTGTTGTTTTTCCATGTGACCCAGTCACAACAACATTTCTCATGAAAGACACAATATGCCCCAGCATATCTCCTCTGGAGTAAATTGGTAAATTTTTTTTTTTAGCTTCTGATAATTCAGGGTTATTTTTTTTAATTGCTGATGAAATAACTAAAACAGTAATTTTTTTAATATTTTCTTTTTTGTGATTTAAAAATACTTTAATTTTTTTTTCCCTTAATCTCTCAATATTTCTGTTGTCTGCAATATCACTACCTTGAACTTTATAGCCTAGACCATTCATAACAATTGCCAAACTACTCATTCCAATTCCACCTATACCAACGAAGTGGATTAGTTCATTTTTCCCTAAATCAATTTTCATTTATTAATTTAATCAAGTTAGTTCTATTTTTTTCCCAAGAATATTCTTTGGTAAATTGAATTAAGTTTTCTTTTTTTGAAGTGTATTCATTTTGATCTCTAAATATTTTAATCAATAAATTTGTAAAATTATTTTCATTAATATCTTTTTGCATTACCAACCAACAACAATTATTTTTTTCATAATATTCTGCATTATAGTATTGATGATTATCTTTAGCATAAGGAAATGGAATTGCCACAAATGGAATATTTAAATAACTCAGTTCTGATATTGCAGAAGCTCCAGACCGACTTATTGCCAGATCATAATCAACTATTTTAGTTAATAATTTATCGTCAAAATCAAATAACTCATATTCAATACGATGTTTTTGGTACAAATATTCTAGTTTTTGTTTTGATTTTTGATCAGCTACTTGTTGCAAAACACTAATTTGCTCTAATTTTGAGAATTTTACAATTATTTTAGAAACAAATTCGTCAAAAAATTTAGCGCCCTGACTTCCTCCTAATACTAATATTTTTTTTTTCTTACCAAGTTTCATTTTGGTATTTTTTTGATTATAATAAATTTCTTTTCTTAGCAATGGTTCAATTAAATAAACTTTATCTAAGAATTTTTTTGGGATTCCTCTTAAATTTTTATTATAACAAATAATTTTTTTAGAAAAGTTTAGTGACAATTTATTAACTCTGCCTATAACAGAATTTGGCTCAAAGATAAAAATTTTTATATTCAATAAATTTGAAGCTATAAATAGAGGCAAAGACATATATCCTCCTGTACTAATCAAAAAATCAAAATCATTTGATTTAAGATATTTATAAGATTTTAGAATTGATAGACAAAAATTAACTATATTGTAAGGAAGTAAAAATAAATTAGAAAATAAATTCGGCACATCTATTAATGTAAAATTGTAATTTTTTTTTTTAATAAATTTAGATCCTCTTTTATCTGTCACAATATGTACAACAAAATTATCTTTCAATGCATCATACATACTCAATGATGGAATTACATGCCCACCAGAACCGCCTGTAGTGATAAGAACTTTTTTCATGTGATCAATCGATTTTTCTCTTTGTTAAGTTCAAAATTATACCTGACACAATAGCAGTACTTACTATTGAAGAACCGCCATAACTTAAGAATGGAAGAGTCATGCCTGTGGTTGGTAGTATTCTTATATTTACACCTACGTGTATAAATGTTTGCAATAAGATTAAAGAAATACTTCCAACTAAAACTAATTTTGATAAATCTTCATTCAATAATTTTATTTTTTGAATTAGTTTATATGAAAAAATAAGATACAAGAATAATATGCTTATAACTACAATTGCACCAAACTCTTCTGATACGACAGAGACTATATAATCTGTATGCGCTTCAGGTACTCTTGAGTTAAGCGTTCCTTCGCCAATACCTTTGCCAAAAAAACCGCCATTTATGATTGCATCACTTGCTTTTTCAGCTTGATAATTGTTACCCGAACTTGAGTCTAAAAAAGCTAGAAGTCGTATTTTTATATATTCAAATTTAGGAACAAATATAACTAAGTAGCCCAAAATAGATCCAACAAAAATAAAAAATAGAAAAAAAATAAATATATTTATGCCAGAAACAAAAATCAGAGATAGCCATACCATTGATATTAATAGAGATTGTCCTATATCTGGCTGATAAATAAGCAAAAGTAATATGGGTAAAAGCAACAAAGTGCTTAGAAAATATTTGAAATATAACCTTTTATTTTGGATAGTTAACATTAAAGATATTGTTACTATAAAAAAGGGTTTTATGATTTCAATTGGCTGAAATCTAGGTAAAAATATGAAATCTAGCCATCTTTTAGAACCCTTTACCTCAGTTCCAAAAAAAGGAACTAACAACAAACTTAAAAATGCAAGTAAAAACAATATCAGAGATAATTTTGTTAAGATTTTTTGATCTAAAAAAGAGAAAATAATCAAAATTGCAATTGCTAATGAAATGTAAAGAGAGTGTTTAAAAAAAAAATAATATGATTTTGTATCTAATTTATCAGACGCTATTAAAGATGTAGAGACTAATGAAAAAAAAAGACCTAAAAAAAATAATCCTAAAATTATAAATAATAAAAACTTGTCAATATTTTTCCACCAATCATAAAAATTATCTAAATATTTATTCATATTTTTTTTCTTTAATTAGATATTTAATGTTATCATTAAAAAAATTTCCTCTTTCTTCGAAATTTTTGAATTGATCAAAAGAGGCCGCTGAAGGACTGAAAAGAATTACTTTTTTGTTTTTATCTTTTTCAATATTTTTACTTAGACTTTTTAAAACCAGTTTAAGTGTTGATGAACTTTTGCAAAAAATTTTATTTGATAACGAGGATATTAAAAAATTTCTGTCTTTCCCATAAACATAAGCTTTTATATTTGAAAAATATTTCTTTTTTAATTTAAATTTATCACCCTTTTTGGCAAGGCCTCCTAATATCCAATATATATTTTTAAAACTTTCCAGTAATGGAATTGTTGATGAAAAACTTGTAGATTTTGAGTCATTTATAATTGTTAAATTTTCTGAATTATGGATTATTTGCTGTCTATAGTCCAGTCCATTAAATTGATTAGCGGTATTTACCACTATACTCAAATTAATTTTTAAAACTTTAGCAATAGACAAAACAAAACTAAGATTTTTTTTATTACTATAATTATTAAAATAGATATTATTTATTTTATTAAAATATTTTTTAAAATTTAAATAATTAATTTTGATAATTTTTGATTTTATTTGATTTTTACTTAATATTGTGTCTAGAAATTTATTTCTACTTTCTATAAAAGCATAATCTTTTTTGTTCTGTGATTTAAATATTTTAAATTTTGCCTTCGCATAATTTTTAAAATTTCCATGCCTTTCCAGGTGGTCTGGGCTTAGGTTGAGAATAGCAGAATATTTTGACCTAAAGTATTTACTGTAGTCTAATTGATAAGAAGATGCTTCAATCACGAATATTGTGTTTTTTCTGATTTTTTTTTCCATCAATAATGGATATCCAATATTTCCAACTAACCTCGCATCCATTTTATTATTTTTGAGAACATCATAAAGCAATTTAGATGTAGTAGATTTTCCGTTTGTTCCAGTGATAGTAATTTTATTTATCTCTGGATAGCTAATTTCAAATATATCAAGTTCTGTGATAATTTTTGACTTATTTTTAAATAAATAATCTGAGATTTTACATTTTTTTATATCTATCCCAGGGCTTAAAACAATAAAATCATATGCTGAGTGTAGTAAATTCCTTTTATTTATAACTTTATTTGTAAATTTAATTGGAATATTTTTTTTTTTGTCATCAAAAATTATACATGTATTATTTTTTTTTAAAAAATTAAAAGAGGATAATCCAGATTTACCAAAGCCATAAATCAAAATTTTCTTATTCTTAAGATTAATTTTTTTATCATTCATTATCTTAGTTTTAAAGTTGCCAAACCTATCATTGCTAAGATAATTGATATTATCCAAAATCTAATAACTACTGTTGATTCTGGCCAGCCTTTTTTTTCAAAATGATGATGAATGGGAGCCATTTTAAATATTCTTTTCCCTGTAAGTTTAAATGATATAACTTGCGCAATTACTGAGACCGCTTCTAAAACAAATAGTCCACCCGTAATTGCTAAAACAATTTCATGTTTTGTAATTATACCTACCGCTCCTAAAGAACCTCCTAAAGCTAGGGATCCCGTATCACCCATAAATATTTTTGCTGGTGGAGCATTGAACCATAGGAAACCTAAACAAGATCCTATTATTGCTCCGCAAAAAATAGATGCCTCACCTACTCCCTCTATATAAGCTATTTGTAAATATTCAGAAAAAACTATATTTCCTGTTACATAACTTATAAAAGCAAAACAAGCTGCAACCAAAATTACTGGAACTGTTGCTAAACCATCAAGACCATCGGTCAAGTTAACCGCGTTTGAAGCTCCAACAATAATAAATAAATAGAACGGAATAAAGAACCACCCCAAATTAATTATTAAATTTTTGAAAAATGGCAAATACAAGTTGTTAAGTTCATTTGAGCCGCTATAAAAATAAAGAATAAAAATTCCAACTAACGCCAAGATAATCTGTATTGTAATTTTTAGTTTCGAACTAATACCATTTGAATTATTTTTTTTTATTTTTTGGTAATCATCATAGGCTCCAAGTAATCCAAAAGACCCCGCTATATACAATAAGAAAAAATTATATGGGTTTGAGAGATTTCCCCATAAGAGTACACCTGAAAAAATACCAAGTAAAATCATCAAGCCTCCCATTGTGGGAGTGCCAATTTTTTTAACTATGTGCTCACTTGGTCCATCTTCTCTAATCGGGTCGTGAATTTGGTTTGATGAAAAATAATTGATAAGTGGTCCCCCAACTAAAAAAACAACAGCCATTGAAGTAAACATTGATAGACCTGTTCTCACGGTTAAATATTTAAAAACATTAAGAAAACTAAAAATTTCAACTAAGTTTGAAAATAGACTAAAAAGCATTTAATTTTCCCTTTTTTAAATAATTACTTATTTTATTTAATCCTGTAGAATTTGAACCTTTAATCATTAAATATTCACCGTTCTTAATATCATTTTTTATAAAGTTAATGATATCTTTTTTCGAATTTAATATTTTTCCTCTTTTTTTTGGTCTTATTTTGTTGAATGTTTTTACAACGTCTTTGCCGTAGACATAAACCTTATCAATTTTAGTTTTATTAATAAACTGACCAGCTTCTATGTGAAGTTTTTTTGAATATTTACCAAGTTCAAGCATGTCTCCCAATAAAATTATTTTTCTTTTTGAATTAGTATTTAGGTTACTTAATTTGTTTAATGCAAAGTTGAGAGACAATGGATTTGAGTTATAACTTTCATCCATAAATTTAATTTTTTTTTGATTAAAATTAATTACACTTAAATCTCCTCTACCATCTGGGAATTTATAGTCATTAAAGAAAAACTTATCAAGATTTGCTAAATCAAAATATATAGAGATAACTGCCAAGGTTGATAAAATATTGTATATATAATTTTCTAAATTTTTTTTAATAAAAAATTTAAATACTCTATCCTTATAATTTATAAAAAGAATAGAATTTAGTCTTTCTTTTTTAATTTTAATAATTTTTATATTTGCCTTATTTTGTACTCCAAATGAAATTATATTTAAATTTTTTTGTAAAGATTTAGACTTAAAAAAATTAAAGAATCTATCATCAGCATTTAATATAATTGAACCATCTTTTGAGATGTTATTTATAATTTCTGATTTTGCTTTAGCTATACCACTTAAATTTTTAAAGTTTTTAATATGAGCATATGATATATTTGTTATTACACCAACATCAGGCATTATTTGTTTGGTTAGAAAATCAATTTCTCCTTTTTTATCCATGCCAACTTCAAAAATTCCAATTTTATCTTTATTATTTATATTAAATAAAGAAATTGGAACTCCGAATTTATTGTTAAATGATTTTTTTGAATATGATGTTTGACATAATTTACTAAACATTTGTCCCAACATTTCTTTCAAAGATGTTTTGCCTGCAGATCCTGTGATTGCAATTGAAGAAATGTTAGAAGATACTCTTACCAATTTAGCACTTTGAGAAAATGTTTTTAAAGAATTTTTTACATATATAATATTTTTTTTTTTGATTCCTAATTTTTTCTCGCAAATTGAAATAGAAGCTCCCTTACTCAGAGCTTGTTCAACAAATCTATTACCATCAAAATTTTTTCCCTTTATGCCAAAAAAAATATCATTTCTTTTTATTTTTCTAGAATCTATTGATGCTCTGTTAATACTTAGTTTTTTATTTATATTTTTTTTTGTTATTTCTGAAATAATGTTTGATTTCCAATTCTTACTCAAAGATTTATTTTTCTGATTTATAAAATTTTTGATGCAATTTTTATCTGAAAAATATTTTTTACGTTTATATTCTTGATAAACCTCATGCCCTTTTCCAGCTATGATTACTATCTCACCAGACTTAATATTCATTATTGCTGATTTTATTGCGGTTTCTCTAGATGGGATCTCTGTTAATTTAGTCTTTGGGATATTTGACTTAATATCCCATCTAATTTTTTTTGGGTCTTCACTTCTTGGGTTGTCATCTGTTAAATAAATTTTATTACAATATTTATGGGCAATTCTTCCCATTATTTTTCTTTTAGGCTTGTCTCTCTCACCACCACATCCAAATACTAAATTTATTTTTCTGTATTTAAATTGTTCCCTTACATTTTTTATACATGTTTCTAGAGCATCTGGTGTATGGGCATAGTCAAGAATAACAATTCCATTATTGTTAAGTCTACCAACTTTTTCTAGTCTTCCATTTACAGATTTTATTTTTTTTATAATTTTTAGAATTTTTTCTAATGGTATTTTACTTTTTATTGCTGCCATGATAGCCATCAGTAAATTTTTAATTTGTACTCTTCCAATTAGTTGTGTTGAAAAAGAATATTTTTTATTTTTGAATTGAAATGTTATTTTCTGTTCATCTTTTAAAAATTGATGATCTAAAATTAATATGTTCGAATTAGAGCTTCCTAAAGTAAATTTATTGATTCTGTTTAATTTTGAAATTCTATTTAAATTGGAAGCTGTTTTCAATTCATTGTCATAAATAGCATACGATTTTTTTTTCATTAATTTTTTAAACAATATCAGCTTTGAGTTAAAATAATTTTGGAAAGTTCTATGATAATCTAAATGATCTCTTGTTAAATTTGTAAATATACCGATATTAAATTTTAAACCATCTAATCTATTTTGATACAATCCATGGCTTGATGCTTCTAAAATAACATTCTCAATTTTTTTTTGTTTTAATTTTTGCAGAATAGTATTAATTTTAATTGTATCGAAAGTAGTATTAGAAAAAGTTTTTCTTATATTAAATCCTTTTACTCCTAATGTGCCAATTGATGCAACCTTTAAATTATTCAAATTTAAAATTTGAAAATAGAAATTTGCGATAGATGATTTTCCGTTAGTGCCTGTTACCGCTATCAGGTTGTTTGGTTTTTTATTAAACATCTTTGAACAAACTTGAGCTAATAATGCTCTAGTATTATTAAAACTTAAAAATAAAATATTATTTTTCCATCCACTTTTTTTAAATTTATCTGAAATAATAATTTTTGATCCATTTTTAATAGCATCATCAATAAAAAAATTTCCATCTGTATTATTTCCTTTGAATGCAAAAAAAATATACCCCTTTTTAATTTCTCTAGAATTAAAAGCTATCCCAGTAAAATTTACTTTATGATATTTTTTTTGTAGATTTGGGAAGTAGTCTTTAAGCAACATGATTAACGCTCTTAATATTTTGTGGCTAAAATTGGTCCAATTTTATCAATTATCTGACCTGTTATCCAAACAGTTGTCCAACCCGCTGTATTTCTCCAGTTGCCTTTATAAGGATATCGATCATCTCTATAATGATAGACGAATTCTTTATTTGCTTTTGGCTCATCCAACATTACTGCTAATACAAATTTTGGATCTGTCGTAGGAAAAATAGAAGCAAAAGTATTAACTTTTTTTTTAGAATAACCTCCGTCTGAGGGTTGATCAGCGGTTCCGGTTTTTCCCCCTATTTCATAACCTTTTACATTTGCAAAACTAGCCGTTCCCTCTTTAGTTGATACAATTTTTCTTAGAATGGGATTAATTATTTCAGATATATTTTCACCTAAAATTCTTTGTCTTTTTAATTTATCTTTTTTTATTAATGTTGGGTTAACATCATATCCTCCATTGCTTATAATTGAATAAGCTTTAGAAAGTTGTAATAATGTAGTTGCAATACCATGACCAAAAGCAACTGTTGCAAGTTTACATTTTCCCCATTTACCCATCTGAGTTGACCCTACCTCTTGGATATCAAATTCTAAACTAGATATGATTCCAACTTTTTGTAAAAACTCATTATAATTTTCTATACCAACTTTTTCTGCTATTCTTACAGAACCAATATTTCCAGACCTAATTAAAATTTCTTCTGCAGTTAAATCAGATGGTATTTTATCATCATATTCAGAAATAGAATTACCTGCACATGTAATTCTTTTTTTAAGATTTTTAAATTCGGTATCAGGTTCTATAACATTGTATTCTAAACCTGCAGCCAATGTAAAAGTTTTAAACACAGAACCAAATTCATAAACACCTTTTGTTGCTCTATTAATATATTTTACATTTGTAATTTTTTCTCGCTTATTTAAATCAAAATCAGGAAGTGAAACCATTGATAAAATATTACCATTATTGATATCCATTAAAATAGCTGCACTACCAATATTTTGAAATATTTCTTTAGATTTTGATAATTCTTGTTTAATTAAATACTGCAAATCCTTGTCAAGTGTAAGTTTTAAAGGTGCATTTGATGTTGTTAATTCATAATCAAAGGTCTTTTCAATTCCAGATATTCCATTATTGTCATTATCTATTTGTCCAATTACATGGCTGAACAAATTTCCATTTGGATAAACTCTTGCTATACTTTCCTCTTGAATAAAAGATTTATCTCCCAAAAGTAAAATCTCCTCAAGTTTATTTGGACTAATTTTTTTTTTAACATAGAAAAACTTTTTACCATACATTTCTTTATCAAAATTTTTGTTAGGAAAAATTAACTTAAGAGAAATTAATAATTTTTCTTTGTTAATAACTAAATTAGGATTTATACCTAAATTAATTATAGGAACACTTTTAGCTAAAATATTCCCTTCATTATCTAAAATACTAGATCTAAAATTTTCTTTTTTAAGTACTTTATTAACTTCCGGAACCTTTTTAAGACTAAGAAATATAACTTTTGATGAAAATATAATTGCTAAGACAAAAAAGATAAAAAAAATAAACGCTATTCTCTCAAAAGATAATTTTAGATATGATTTATTTTCTTTAAATGAAAATCCATCATTAATTTCTTCAGTAATGTGATATTCTTTATTTTGATCATTCATCGATTTTTATCACTTTTTCTATTATTAATTTATCTTTGGTAATTTGAATAATACTTAAATTCTCAGTATTTTTTTGTATAAAATTATCTTCAAAATAAAGCCGCTGGTAATCCATTAATTTTTTTGGTGAAGCAAGAACATTATAGTCAAGTAATGTAAGCTCATATTGGTCCTCTAATATTCTAATATTTTCTTTCAAATTAAAAATTTCTTTATCGAGTTTTTTCGTTGAATTTTTTGTTATAGTTGTTGCAAATATTAAAAAAATTATTGGTATAAAAATAAATAATTTTTTCATCAAATTATCTTAAGCTCTCAATATCAATCAGATTTTTAAATTTTTCTTTAAAATCATTAAAATCACAATTATTTTTGTTTTTAATTCCATATCTTAATTTAGCTGATCTTGAAGGTGGATTTTGCTTTATTTCAGCAAAAGTTGGTAGAATAGGTTTTTTATTTATTAATCTAAAACATCTTTCTGATGCCCCTGTCTCAGGCAAATATCTTGAGGAATTTTTTTGCTCTGAATAATGTTTAAAAAAAAATTTAGCAATCCTATCCTCTAATGAGTGAAAAGTAACTACCACTATAATTCCTCCAACAGGTATTAACTTAAAGGCAAAAATTAGGCTATTTATTAATTCAGAAATTTCATTATTTACCAAAATTCTTAGAGCTTGGAATACCTTAGTTGAATTATGTATTTTTGTTTTTTGAAATTTTTTTACACTATCTATAATTTTAACTAAATCCTCGGTTTTGATGTTTTTTTGTTTCCTTTGTTTTATGATTTCTCTTGCAATCTGTTTTGAATATCTTTCATCTCCAAATACTTTAAATACTTTTGATAAATTATTTTCATTCATTTCTGATATTATATCATTCGCCGAAATTTCATTTATACCCATTTTCATATTCAGTTTTCCTGTGTGAGAAAATGATAAACCTTTTTGATTATCTTTAATTTGATTTAAAGAATATCCTAAATCAAAAATTATGCCTTTTAATTTATTATTTTTTATTTTAACTTGATCTAATTGAGAAAATTTTAAATTATAAAATTTAAACCTGTTCTTATATTTTGTCTCAAAAATTGATGCATTTTTTAAAACACCTTGGTCCCGGTCTAATGCAATTATACTATTCTTTTTATTCTCTAGAATTTTTTGAGAATATCCACCTTGACCAAAAGTACAATCAATAAATGTGCCACCATAAAGAGGGGAAATAATGCTAATTAGTTCATTTAGCAAAACTGGAAAATGTTTTTTTTCCAGATTTATGGTGGCATTCATTTATTTTTTTGAAGACCATTAATTTTTTTGTCTTCTCAAAAATGCCGGGATTTCTAAATCGTCTTCATCTTCTTTGATTTCACTTTTGTCCGTTGTGAAAGAAGTTTGATCTTCATTTTGATCAATTGATCCATCGGAATTAAATAACTCCGGTGTTTCTTCATCAAATGTGAAGTTTTCTAGACCATTTGAAGGTGAAGAATTTACATCTGTAATTTCCTCTTTTTCGTCTGAGGAATCGGTTAGTGCACTTAAATTCTCCTCAATTGTATTTTTTTCAGCCTCAACATTCAAAGAGCTTGTTGATTGCTCAGAATTATTAATTTTTGAAGTTTCTCGATTTTCATTATTAACCTCGTCATCAATTTGTAAAGCATTAGCACCATTAGTCATTATTGAACTATTATGATTAGAAAAACTAAATGATTGATTTGAAACATTGTTTGAAAAATCTGAATAACCAGGGTTTCTATTTTGTATTCTATGAACCATATTAATAACTGATTTTGGTTCTGGCTGTTGACCATCTAAAGATGTAGCAACAATCGAGACTCTCATTGAACCATCTAGATTTTCGTCTGTAATTGCCCCAATTATCAATTCTGCATCTGGATCAACTTCAGCTCTCACTTTATTGACAGCCTCATCTACCTCAAAAAGTTTGAGATCTTTTCCACCAGTGATATTAACAAGCAATCCTTTTGCTCCTTTTAGTGTGTAGTCATCTATCAATGGATTGTTTATGGCCATCTCGGCTGCTTTAACAGCCCTTCCTTCACCATCAGCTTGACCTGTTCCCATCATAGCTTTACCCATTGAACTCATTACAGTTTCAACATCAGCAAAATCCAAATTTATTAAACCAGGTCTTACCATTAAATCTGTAATACTTTGAACTCCATGAAGTAATACATCATTCGAAAGTTCAAAAGACTCCTCAAATGTAGTTTGCTCACTAGCAATTTTAAATAAGTTCTGATTTGGAACAACAATAATTGTATCTACATGTTTTCTTAATTCTTCAAGGCCTTGGTTTGCTTTTCTCATTCTTGAGGGGCCTTCATATAAGAAGGGTAAAGTAATTACTCCAATGGTAAGTATATTAAGTTCCTTGGCAGCACGTGCAATTACATGCGCTGCACCTGTTCCAGTACCACCACCCATTCCTGCAGTTATAAAGACCATATTTGCACCTTGAAGGACATTTACTATTTCATTTAAAGACTCATCAGCAGCAGCTTCACCAATGTCTAATTTTGCGCCAGCACCTAGGCCTTTTGTCAAATTTAAACCCATTTGAATTTTAGTTTGAGCATGACTTAACCTCAAATCTTGTGCATCAGTATTTACAGCTATAAACTCAACTCCTTGTAAACCTGCCTCTATCATTCCATTAATTGCATTTCCTCCTGCTCCACCAATTCCCAGTACAAGTATTCTTGGTTTCAATTCTTTTATATCTGGTGCTTTAAAATTAATTGTCATTTATCCCCCATTTAGTTATTAAGTTTTTGCTCCCATTTAAGGTTAGCCCTGTTGGTATTAGATTTTTTTCTAGCAGTGACCCTAAATTTTTCAAAATTTGTTGGTTCCCATATTTGAAAAGTTTTTCCCTGACCAACAAATAACATGCTATTTTTTATTTTTGCATGTCTTAATAATTTTTCTGTAATGAGAATTCTTCCCTCACCATCAAATTGTAAATTAATACTCTCTGATAATATTGATGTTGCAAAATAATCTTTCTTATCCTCGAACGGATTTAAAGAATCAATTGCATTAGAAATTTTTTCAATTCTATCTTGAGGCCACGCCTCAATTGATTGATTGTTAAATGATGGAAAACAAACGACTCCATTATACCCCATGTTAGAAAGATAACTTCTAAAACTAGCAGGCACGGACACCCTTCCTTTTTTGTCTAGTTTGTTTTCGTAGGTAGATAAAAACATAATCCATAAATTCCATATTTGGGATTTTATGGGATAATATGGGTTTTAAATTAAATCGTCAATACTTAAATCAAACTTGGGTATTCTCGATTTGTTCTAAATTTTTAAAATTTTATAAATGATAACAGTGACTTTATTTGGTATAAGGAATGGATTAAAAAATTATTGAATTGCCAGATAAAATATAAGCCGGGTTCTGTCATTTAAACTTATCATTTCTCTAGGCCTTAAATCACTCTAAGGCTCAAGCAACTAACCCAGATGACTAGCCAAAGACTGCTTTATGTTATTTCTAACAGTGTCATCTCTATTCAGTCTTGCTCCCAGTGGGGTTTTCCGTGCGCTAGCTGTTACCAACATAGCCGGTGTGCTCTTACCACACCTTTTCACCCTTGCCTTGATAAGGCGGTTTATTTTCTGTGGCACTATCCCTAGGGTCGCCCCCGCCAGCTGTTAACTGGCACTGTGTCTTTGTAGAGCCCGGACTTTCCTCTTTAATAAATTAAAGCGATAAGTCATTTATCTGGCAAAATTATAATATTAATAATTTATAAAAATTCAACGATAATTATTTAAGTATATTAAGAGATTTTGCAATCTGAAAACATTCTAAATCTATTTTTCCATTAATTAATTCTGGTCTATATCTCATTTGAAAAACCTTAACAATTTTTCTTAATTCACTAGATTTTGAATATTTTACATTATAACCAATTTTTTTTAGATATTTTATAAATAAGCTGAAATTAGAATTTAAACTTTTGGTTCTCAATAATCTAAGTTCATTTTTATTCAAACTATGCCAAACCCCAATTTTATTATTAGATAAATATTTCCATGGAAATTTCTCACCTGGATCTTTTTTTCTTAACGGTGCAACATCTGAGTGTCCTAAAATATTTTTTTTTTTAATTTTATATTTTTTAATTAGTATTTTAGATATTTTAACTAGGCATTTTATTTGGTTTTTATTAAAATTTTTATATTCATGATCATGACCTGGATTTGATATTTCAATTCCTATTGATTTGTGATTTAGTGAGTGCTCATTTCTCCAAAAAGAAATCCCAGCATGCCATGCAACATATAAATCTGGCACCATCTGAATAAGTTTTCCAGATTTAGTAATAAAATAATGACAACTTACATTAGAATTGAAACTTGTTAGCCTTTTGACTGCTAAGTTTTCATTTCTCATTCCAGTATAATGGTAAATTAAATACTTAATTTTTTTTTTATCTCTTTTTTTGATATTAAAATTTGGGGAATAGTTAACAGTCATTTTTTTAACATTTTTCTGCATTATTTCAAACATTTAAATCTTTAAATATATAGAAGATATAATATAAAAGTAATCAATGAAAAAGATTTTTAAAGTATTTGTAATTTTACTAGCGTCACTTTTCATATCTTTAAGTGTTTTTGCTGGATCAGATGGTACATTGGAAATAAAGAATAAAACTAAAAATGAAGTGCATAGTGACGAGGTAAAAGATTGCTTTGAGACTATTAATAGAGGTGTCTTTGCATTTAACCAAGGTTTAGACAAAATTTTTTTCAAACCAGTTGCTAAGGGTTACAGGCTCCTGCCGAAACCAATCAGATCTGGAACCAGTAATGCTTTAAGTAATTTATCTAATGTTGTAACTATTCCAAATAATATTTTGCAAGGTCAATTTAAAGATGCTGGAATTAATACACTGAGATTTTCAATTAATACAACTCTTGGTATTGCTGGAATTTTCGACGTAGCTTCATATTATGGTTTGAAAAAACTTGATAAAGAAGACTATGGACAAACATTAGGAACTTGGGGAGTAAAAGAAGGATGCTATTTCGTTTTACCTGTATTGGGTCCAACTACTGTGAGAGATAGTTTAGGGTCTATCGTTAATTTTTCTGGAGGAGATGCTTGGTATAATGTTACTGTAGCAAATAATACTCAACACTTTGAAAATTCAGACTATTATTATTCAAGATTAACTGCTGGAGTAGATTTTAGAGCAAAAAATTTGGAAGCATTTGAAAGCCTTGAGAATAGTTCATTAGATTTGTATGCATCAGTTAGAAGTTTATATCTACAAGATAGAAAAAGAAAAATTCAAAACTTAGATGAAACAACAGAAACAATGAATGATGATGATTGGGAAGAAATAGACACGCAATAATTTTTTAATGAATAAATTAAAAATATTCTCTTCTTTATTATTAATGTTATTATTAATAAGTCCCTTGAAAGCAAAGGAACCTAGTAAATTAATATCTGAAATAGTTAATGAAGCTTCAAGAATTTTATCAAGTTCAGATCCTGTTGAGTCAAAGATAATTAAATTAAACAACTTAGCAGAGATAAATGTAGATATTAACGGTATTGGTATGTATACACTTGGTAAGTACCGTAAAAGTCTCACAGAAGATGAACAACTTAAATATAAAAAATTATTCAAAAGTTATTTTTTAAAAAGTTTCTCAAGTAGATTGGTGGATTACTCTGATCCAAAAATAAGTGTAATCTCTGAAAAAAAAATTAATGAAAAATATACGATTGTAAATACAATTCTAGAAGAGACGTCAAAAAACCCTCAAATAAAAATTGATTGGAGAATTTATACAAAAAACCCTGAAAGACCTTTAATAAGAGATCTAATAGTTGAAGGTTTGAGTTTAGCAAGAACTCAGAAAGAGGAATTTAAATCAATCATACAAAATAATGATGGTGACATTAATTATCTTTTTAAATCTTTAGAGGAATTTATAATTAAATAGTTTTGGTGGGCCCGCCAGGACTCGAACCTGGGACCAATACATTATGAGTGTACTGCTAGAACGAATGAGCCGCGAAAAATATATCAAAAAAAAATTAAAACTATCCAAAAACGTGCATTCAGTGAGTACCTATGAGAGTCACAGAATTAATTTAATTCCACTACCTTTTCTAGCAAAACATTATTGTGTTTTTTTTTCTTTTTTAATTCTTCGTACTTAGCTTTTGTATTTAAACAAAATAGTTGAATAGTTGCTGGTCTTCCTATTTTTGCTAGTTCTTTAGTGTTATTAATCACTAGTGCTTCACTTTTAGTTGTTACTCCATTAGATTTTAGAAAATTCAATAAAGTAGGTGCTGCAACCGCAAAATTAATATTTTCTGGTATGTAGGGTTGATCTTCGTCTAGTAACATCAAAACCTTATTCAAACCAGATGATGCGATACCTACAACTTGGCCTTCCATATTTAAAACTGGTCCACCACTATTGCCTGGTTGAATAGCTGCATCAATTTGAATTTCAGAATAGTTATCATTTGGACCACTCAAAGAACTTACAATTCCCCTAGATAATTTTACACTGCTACTCAACTTATCACTAAGTGGATACCCGAAAGCTACGATATCTTCACCAAATTCTGCTCCATCAGACTTTATATTTAAAAAACTTGAACTTTTATAGTCACCTTTTATCAAACCAATATCATTTACTTTGTCAGTCTTTAATATATTAAAAAAAACTTTCTCACCCTCAATTTTAGTAGCTACTTTCTTACAGATTCCTACAACATGTTCATTTGATACCGCATGACCTGCAGAGCTCACAAAAAATCCAGTTCCAGATCCAATAACGTAAAGTTTTGCATTGGCTTCTTTACGTTTTCTCTCCTCTTCCTCTTGCTTTTTCTTAGCTTCTGCTATCTTCTTTTTTTCCTCTTCTATTTTCCTTTTTTCCTCTTCTATTTTCCTTTTTTCTTCCTCAATTTTTCTTTTTTCCTCACTTGATTTATCTGGTAACTCTGTACTTTCAGTATTTGGTAACTCTGCTATTTGAACAGCATTTTCATTTAACAAATTAAAGAGTGATGCTGATAATTTAAAACCCTCTTTATTTACAATAGACTTATTATTACTTTCATTATTTAGGTCAGTAAATCTTATTGATGTAATAGTACAGACACCGTCTATGAAGGTCTTGTTTAAAGATTTACATCTATCAATAGTACTGGTGAAAACATGTTTATAAAGTTTATCCAAAGCTTTTCGATCATTCAAATTTAGCCTAGTTTTATGAGAATAGTTAAAAGTAGTTGTATGTTGTCCAGAGTCTGAATATTTAGGATCGATGACTTTGGCCACCATTTCTAATACAACACTAGCTTTAAAATTAAAATTGTAAATAAAGTCGTATTTTTTGAATATATTATAAGCTCTTGATTTATATATCTTGGTACCGAAAGTATGATTTCCAAGTTCATTATAAAGTTTCGGATATTTTTTCTCACTTATACATACATCATAATTATTAATTTTATAATCCCAGTATGATCCGTCTCCTAAGTTAAACCTATAAATAGTTAGATATTCTAAATTTTTATTTTCACCCTCATTTAAACATAAATGTATGCCCTCGAATCCCTTGAATTTTCCTGAAGTAATCTTTGCATTTAAATCCCAGGCAAAAAATAAACCAAAAATTAAAAAAATATTTAAGAATAAAAATAATCGTCTCATATTTTGGTTATATCAAAAAAGTCTTTCTCAAGTGAGTCATATGTGAGTACCTGGCTGTTTGTATTGCTTTATGAAATTTAAAAAGTGTTGATTTTATTGGTGGGCCCGCCAGGACTCGAACCTGGGACCAATACATTATGAGTGTACTGCTCTAACCAACTGAGCTACAGGCCCAAAAATACAATTAAATATATCATTTTTTCATGGTTATCAATTGAAGATAATCATTAAAATGGTGGGCCGTGTTGGTTACGCTCCAACTACCCCTGCAATGTCAATGCAGTACTCTACTATTGAGCTAACGGCCCTTTAACTTTCTAAAAAACTTTTTAATTGTTTGGATCTACTTGGATGTTTTAATTTTCTGAGTGCCTTTGCCTCAATTTGACGAATTCTTTCTCTAGTGACAGAAAACTGTAATCCAACTTCCTCTAGGGTGTGGTCTGTATTCATACCTACTCCAAATCTCATTCTAAGGACTCTTTCCTCTCTTGGTGTCAATGTGGATAATATTTTTGTAGTAGCTTCACTCAAATTTGATTTAATTGCTTGCTCTAAAGGTGCTAGCGCTTTTGTATCTTCAATAAAATCACCTAAACTACTATCCTCTTCATCTCCTACTGGTTTTTCCAGTGACACTGGCTCTTTTGAAATTTTTAACACTTTTCTAACTTTTTCTAGTGGCATTCTTAATTTCTTTGCTAATTCCTCTGGAGTAGCTTCTCTTCCAAATTCACTTAAAATTAATCTTTGCGTTCTTACAATTTTATTTATCGTTTCAATCATATGGACTGGAATTCGAATAGTTCGCGCCTGATCTGCTATTGATCTCGTGATTGCTTGTCTAATCCACCAGGTTGCATATGTAGAAAATTTATAACCACGTCTATATTCAAATTTATCAACAGCTTTCATTAAGCCAATATTTCCCTCCTGAATTAAATCTAAAAATTGTAGTCCTCTATTGGTATATTTTTTTGCTATAGATATTACTAATCTTAAATTAGCCTCTACCATCTCTTTTTTAGCAATTCTTGACTCTTTTTCACCTTTTTGAATTCTGCTAACCATTAATTTATATTCAGTTACAGAAATACCAAGTCTATTGCTTATTTCAATCAACCTATCTCTAATATTTTTAAATTCTGTTTTATATTTTTGAAAAAATTTTTTCCAAATTTCATTTGTGTCTAAAAATTGTTTTAGGTTAGGATTTATTTCGTTGCCTACATAAAATTTAATAAACTCATCTCTCGAAATTTTTTCATTAAGAGCAAGTCTTAATAAATTTCCCTCTAATGAAATTATTTTACGATTTTCTACGTAATGCTTTTGAACTAGATCTTCTAAAACTGAAGGAGACAATTGAAGTGTTTTTATATTTTCCAATATATCGTCTACAATTTTCTTATAATTTTTTTCTTTTGAAGTTGAAAACTGTTTTGAATTTAAAACACAATCTAGTTTCTCTTTTTGATACTTAATGAGTTTGTTATATTCTTTAGTTAAATTATAAACTGTTTGGAGAACCTTGGGTTTTATTTCTGACTCCATGGCAGCAAGGGTTGGATTAAATTCATCATCTTCCGAATTGCTACTAGGCTCATCGCTACTCTGATTATCACCTCCATCATCTGATTTTTTTTGTTTTGCGCTTTGTCCCGTATCCTCATCTTCCATGTAATTTGTGTCTATGTCTATAATTTCTCTAACTAAAATTTCATCGTTATGAAGTTTTGTGTTCCATTCAAAAAATTGTTGCGCTGTAATTGGACTTTGAGAAAGAGCATTAAGCATCACATCTTTACCTGCCTCTATCCTTTTGGCAATTGCTATCTCTCCTTCTCTTGAAAGTAGTTCTACACCTCCCATTTCTCTAAGATACATTCTTATGGGATCATCACTTTTTTCAATAGATTTGCCCTCTTCCTTAGAGCCATTATCTTTTTTTCTAAGAACTTTAAAATCTGCTTTCTTTTCAACTAATATTATTTTTTCATCAAGAATATGTAGGAAAGCTTGTTCTAGATTTTCATCAGATAAATTTCTTTTTCCTAATGATTTATTTAACTCTTCATAAGTAATAAAACCTCTATGGACACCTCTGCCCATAAGTCTTGCAAATGATTTTGTAATTATACGTTCCACAATAAAAAAGTTCAGGATGTATATAATGCTTAAATAGAAAAAATCTATGGGATTCTGATTATAATTTAATTGGTTTTTTGCAGTTTTTTAAGCTCTTTTAACTCATTAAACGTTACTTCACTCAAATCCTCAGAAAATCTTGATTCTAATTCCTTTATTCTAATTTCAAGCTCATAATTTTTTAAATCCCTTATAAGCTCAGATAGAATTTCAAGTATTTTTTCATGGTCGTTAAAGTTTTTTACCATTATATGTTTAATAGAAGCATATTTTAAAACTCTTTCTATTAAATTTTTATCAACATTTATATTTTCAATATCAGTAATTTCAAAATTATTTGATTGAGATAAAATTTCACTTAAAAGTAATTTATTTTCATTGCTGAATAATTTAACATTTTCGATTAAATGAAAATTATCTTTGATTAGTTCTGGCTTCTTTAACAATATATATAAAAATGAAAACTCTTTAAGATCAATAGCTTTTAAAGACTTAGTTTCATTATAATAATTTTGTGTTGATTTAAGTGATTTAGTAATTTTGGTGTAATTTTTTTTATATTTAAAGTTTGTATTAGGAGACAAATCAGAAATTTTCTCTAAAAAATATTCAAGCACATATTTTCTAATGAATTCATCTTTAATAGTCGATGAAATAGATCTTAATCTTTTTTCAAAAATAGCTCTGGAAGATGGGCTATCATCCATATTTTTATAATAATGATCAAATATAAATTTGTGAATAGAAACTGAATTATTTAAGGAAAATTTAAGAAAAAAATCTTTACCATTTTTATTTACAAAACTATCTGGATCATCGTTATCAGGCAAGAATAGGAATGAGATTTTTTTTTCAGGTTTTAATTCAATTATAGAATTTTCTGCTGCTCTTACTGCTGCTTTGTAGCCACTATCATCGCCATCGAAACATATCACTATTTCATCAAAAAACTGATTTAATGTTAAAATTTGCCTACTTGTCAACGATGTACCTAGATTGGCAACAACATTATCTATTTTATTTTTACTTAAGCCGATCACATCCATATAACCTTCAACCAAAAAAATATCATTTAGGTTGTTTGATAGTTTACGTGCAGAATCCAGATTAAAAAGATTGGATCCTTTTTTAAAAAATGGAGTTTCGGGAGAATTTATATACTTCGCTAAATATTTATTGTCATTTAAAATTCTTCCACCAACAGCAATTGGATCACCAGAAATATTTTTTATTGGGAATATTACTCTTTCCCTAAATCTTGAGACATATTTTTTTTTATTTTCATCAAAATAAAAAAGGCCAGTATCTTTGATTTCATTCTCAGTAAACTCTTTAAAAATATTTTCTTGAAAAGCTAAGTCATTTGTTTCAAATCCTATCTTAAATTTTTGAACTTCTTCCTTTGTTAAACCTCTTTTTTTAAGATAATCTTTAGCCCTAATTGAGTTTGAATTTTTTAACAACTCTTTATGATAATGATCTACGTATTTGTTTAATAGAGACTTATAGTTATTCCATTTTTTTTCCCTAATCTCATCTTCTTTAGAAAAAGTATAAGGTCTCATACCAGCAAGATTTGCAAGTGATTTAACAGCTTCCCCAAATTTTAAATTTTGTGTTTTCATTATAAAATCAAAAATGTTGCCGTGTTCTGCAGTACTAAAACAATGATAAAACTCCTTTTCATCATTTACTGTAAAAGAAGGAGTTTTTTCAGTTTTGAATGGAGACAGCCCTACATATTCCTTGCCTCTTTTTTTTAAATTTACAGTTTTAGATACAACTGTTGAAACCTTTAGTCTTGTTTTTATTTCTTCTAAATACTCTTTTGGATACTTCATTTTTGATTTAGCAGTTCTTTTATCATTGCTCCAGCTTTAGAAAAATCAATACTGTCGGCATTATTTTTTTTTAATTCCCCCATTACTCTGCCCATATCTTTTATTGAGCTCGCACCAGTAGAATTAATAATCTCTGAGCATAACTTTTTTGTATCTTCATCGCTAAGTTGTTGAGGTAAATATTGACTAATTACTTCGACCTCTTTCTCCTCTAACTCTTGAAGATCATTTCTGTTGTTTTTTTTGTACATTTCTATTGATTCGTTTCTTTGCTTTATCATTTTTTTTAAAAGCTTTTTAACGTCCTCGTCATCTGTCTCTTTTTTATCAACTTGAGATCTGTTGCTAATATCCAAATCCTTAATTCCTGATAAAATTAACCTGTAAGTTGATATTTTATTTTTATCCTTCGCTTTTAATGCACTTTTATAGTCTGTTTCTATTTTTTCTCTTAAGGTCATAATATAATTTTATCGCACCAAAAAAATTCTTCAAAAAGAAAAAAAAATTTTTTACACAATATACATTAGATGTGTTGCGCAAAAAAAGGTTTTATTGTATAGACCTTTAACTCATGAGTTGTAATTGAACAAAAAACAAAAAAATAAAATTGCAATTAAACATCAATTTCCAACAGGTATTTTAGTTCTAGATAACAAGATAATTTTCAAAGGTATTGGTCTTGGATATCAGGGTACAGCCACTGGAGAAGTTTGTTTTAATACCTCTTTAACTGGATACCAAGAGATTATATCAGACCCTTCGTATGCTGGTCAAATTATTAACTTTACATTTCCTCATATTGGAAATGTTGGAACTAATAATGAAGATTTAGAGTCTGATAAAATTTGGACGAGAGGTGCAATATTTAATTCTGAGATTACTTCTCCCTCAAATTATAGATCTTTAAAAACCTTAGATGAATGGTTAAAAAAAAACAAAATAATTGGATTGACTGGATTGGATACAAGAAGCTTAACAAATTTTATTCGTGATAAAGGTGCCCCAAAAGGGACGATATCAAATAATAAAAAAGGTAAATTTAATATTAAAAAATTAATTAATAATTCAATTAAATGGCCTGGACTCAATGGCCTAGACCTTGCAAAAGAAGTATCAACAAAAAAAACTTATTCATGGAAAGGTTTCAAAACTTGGAAAAAAGAGAATGGGTACAAAAAAAATACTAAAACAATATTTAAGATAGTTGCAATTGATTATGGAATAAAAAAAAATATTTTAAGATATTTTTCTGATTATAATTGTGATGTAAAAGTGGTTTCTTGCAAGACAACCGCTGAGGAGATTTCAAAATTAAAACCAGATGGAATTTTTTTGTCGAATGGGCCGGGTGATCCAGCAGCAACTGGTAAATATGCAATTAAAACTATACGCAAATTGATTAAAAAGAATTATCCAATATTTGGTATTTGCTTAGGTCATCAAATTTTAGCTTTGGCATTAAATGCTAAAACAAAAAAAATGAAATTAGGTCATAGAGGGGCAAATCATCCTGTGAAAAATTTACTCAACAATAAAGTAGAGATCACAAGCCAGAACCATGGTTTTGAAGTAATAGAAAAAAGCCTATCAAAAAATGTACAAATAACTCACAAATCTCTTTTTGATAACAGCATTGAGGGAATAAGATTAAAAAGCAGACCTGTTTTTTCAGTTCAATACCATCCTGAGGCAAATCCAGGACCACAGGATAGTCAGTATTTATTCAAAAGTTTTATTCAAGATGTAAAAAAATATGCCAAAAAGAAAAGACATTAAAAAAATTTTAGTTATTGGTGCAGGCCCAATAATAATTGGACAAGCATGCGAATTTGATTATTCAGGTACTCAAGCTTGTAAGGCTCTTAAAGATGAAGGTTTTGAGGTAGTATTAATAAATTCAAATCCTGCAACTATTATGACAGATCCTGGAGTTGCTGATAAAACTTACATAGAGCCTATTACAATTCAAGTTCTTGAAGAAGTGATTAAAAAAGAAAAGCCTAATGCAATTCTTCCTACTATGGGCGGCCAGACAGCTTTAAATTTAGCAATAAGTGCAGAAAAAGCTGGTCTACTTAAAAAATATAAAATTGAACTAATTGGGGCTAAATCAAAAGCAATTGAAAACGCAGAGGACCGGAAAAAATTCAGAAAAAATATGTCTGACATTGGTTTAGATTTGCCGAAGTCAAGGATAATAAATAATTTCAAAGATGCCTCAAAATGTTTAAGAGAAATTGGTTTGCCTGCAATTATAAGACCTTCATTCACATTGGGTGGATTGGGAGGAGGAATTGCAAAAAGTAAAAAAGAATTCTTTAAACTTGTTAGAAATGGAATGAATGAATCACCTCAAAATCAAGTTTTAATTGAAGAGTCTTTAGAGGGCTGGAAAGAGTTTGAAATGGAAGTTGTAAGAGACAAAAATGACAACTGTATAATTATTTGTTCTATTGAAAATGTAGATCCAATGGGAATACATACTGGAGACTCAATTACTGTCGCTCCAGCATTAACACTTACAGATAAAGAATACCAAGTCATGAGAAATGCCTCTATTGCTTGTTTAAGAAAAATTGGGGTTGAAACGGGAGGGTCAAATGTTCAATTTGCTATTAATCCTAAAAATGGAAGAATGGTTATAATTGAGATGAACCCTAGGGTATCAAGATCCTCAGCTCTAGCTTCTAAAGCCACAGGTTTTCCAATTGCAAAAGTGGCTGCTAAACTTGCGGTTGGATATACTCTTGATGAATTAAAAAATGAAATAACAAAGATAACGCCCGCTTCATTTGAACCAACAATAGATTATGTGGTTACAAAAATTCCTAGATTTACATTTGAGAAGTTTTCTGACACCAAAGCTGTACTTGGAACTTCAATGAGATCGGTTGGCGAGGCAATGGCAATTGGTAGAAATTTTAAAGAATCCTTCCAAAAAGCTTTAGTTTCATTAGAAACTGGGTTATCTGGATTAGATAGTTTTTTTAATTATTCAAAAAAAGAGATCTTAAAAAATTTAAAAGTTAGTATTCCAAATAGACTACTATTAATTGGTGAAGCTTTTAGGAAAAATATTCCATTAAACACAATATATAAACTTTCAAAAGTTGATCCTTGGTTTCTTAATCAAATCAAAGATCTTGTTGATGAAGAAAAAAATATAATTCAGAAAGGAATTCCAAAAAAATACAATGAGTTTAATAGAATTAAATCCATTGGTTTTTCAGATAAAAAATTATCACAACTTGCAGGAATTAAAGAAAAAATAGTTAGATCTAAAAGAGTTGCTCTTAAAGTTTTGCCTGTATTTAAAAAAGTAGACACTTGCGCAGCAGAATTTAAATCTTTTACTCCGTATATGTATTCAACGTATCAGAGAAATTTTTCATTAAATACTGAGTGTGAGGCCGATCCTAGTAATAAACAAAAAATAATTATACTTGGAGGAGGTCCAAATAGAATTGGTCAAGGAATAGAATTTGATTATTGCTGTTGTCAGGCAAGTTTTTCTCTAAAGGAAGCTGGATTTGAAACAATTATGGTAAATTGCAATCCAGAAACTGTTTCGACAGATTATGATACAAGTGATAGATTATACTTTGAGCCTCTTATAGAGGAATATGTTCAAAATATTATTCTAAAAGAAAAATCAAAAGGAAATTTGATTGGAGTTATTGCTCAATTTGGAGGTCAAACTCCAATTAAATTAGCAAAATTTTTGCATGAAAACAAATTACCAATACTTGGTACTCAATATGGTTCAATTGATTTAGCAGAGGATAGAGATCGTTTCAGAGATCTATTAAACAAACTGAATTTAAAACAAGCAAAAAGTGGTATTGCTAACAAGTTTGATCAAGCAATTAATATAAGTGAAAAAATTGGTCTTCCAGTTGTTGTAAGACCCTCGTATGTTTTGGGTGGAAGAGCAATGGAAATAGTTCATGATAAAAGCCAACTTAAAAAATTTGTTAATGAGGCTTTCAGAGCTTCAGAGCAAAATCCAATTTTAATTGATAAATTTA
Source organism: uncultured Pelagibacteraceae bacterium (assembly GCA_902536975.1). Lineage (GTDB taxonomy): Bacteria > Pseudomonadota > Alphaproteobacteria > Pelagibacterales > Pelagibacteraceae > Pelagibacter. Next base: position 4,559 of record CACAZG010000010.1, on the reverse strand, counting down.
TAGATCATGCAATGGAAGTTGATGTTGATGCTATCTCTGATGGAAAAGATGTTTATGTTGCAGGTATAATGCAACATATTGAAGAAGCAGGAGTTCATTCTGGGGACTCAGCATGTTGTTTACCTCCAGTATCAATCAAAGATAATCTTTTAAAAGAAATTAAAATCCAAACTAGAAAATTAGCATTAGCACTTAAAGTTAAAGGGCTTTTAAATATTCAATTTGCAATAAAAAAGGATGAAATATTTGTAATAGAAGTAAACCCAAGAGCAAGCAGAACAGTTCCATTCGTCTCAAAAGCGAATGGTGTTCCACTAGCTAAAATTGCGTCGAGAATAATGGCTGGTGAAAAACTTTCAAAGTACAAATTAAAATATAAAACTAATAAAAAATTTGCAGTCAAAGAAGCAGTATTTCCATTCAATAAATTTCCTGATAGCGATCTATTGCTTGGACCAGAAATGAAATCTACTGGAGAAGTGATGGGGTTTGATGATGACTTTGGTATGGCAATAGCCAAAAGTCAAATAGCTGCAGCAAATTCATTACCTACAAAAGGTTTAGCATTTTTATCAGTTAAAGACTCTCATAAACAAGAAATTGTTGGCGTTGCACAGAGATTATTAAAACTTGGATTTACTCTATCGGCAACTAAAGGAACTGCAGATATTTTAATTAAGAATGGCATGAAATGCAGAAAAATTAATAAAGTGAGTAGTGGCAAACCTCATATAGTAGATGTACTTAATTCAAAAAAAATCTCATTGGTAATTAATACTGGTGGTGGAAATAGTGAAAATAGAATTAGTGATGCAAGAGCACTAAGAAGGGGAACTTTAGCTAATAAAATTCCTTATTGCACTAATATGTCTACTGCATATTCATTTTTAGAAGCAATCAATGCTCTGAAGACGAAAAAACTTAAAGTTAAAGCTCTTCAAGAAAACTAAGCATCCACAACCATTGTATCTTTAGACCCACCTCCTTGAGAACTATTTACTATGGTACTTCCTTTTCTCAAAGCAACTCTTGTAAGACCCCCGGTCGTAACATAAGAAGTTTTACCAGTTAATATAAAAGGCCTTAAATCTAAATGTCTTGGTTCAATACCATTTTCACAAATAGTTGGTATTGTTGATAATATTTCTAAAGGTTGAGCAACAAAATCTCGAGGATTTTTTTTAATTTTTTTTACCATCTCATCTCGCTCTTTTTTTGGTGCCTTAGGACCAATCATTATTCCATATCCACCTGAAGCATTTGCTGGTTTTACAACAAGCTTAGCTATATTTTCAATTACATGTTGCCTGTGAACTTTGTTTTCACACAAAAATGTTTCTACTTGGTTAAGTTTAGGTTGCTCACCTAAATAATAGACAATCACTTTATTGACATAAGAATAAACAGCCTTATCATCTGCAACTCCAGTTCCAAGAGCGTTAATAATGCCAACATTACCCTTTTTCCAACATTTAAATAAACCAGGAACTCCGATTAGTGACCCTTTATTAAATACTTTTGGATCAAGAAAAGTATCATCTAATCTTCTATATATACAATCAACTTTTAATTTTCCTTTAACTGTTTTCATATAAACAAAATCATTTTCAACAAATAAATCTTTACCCTCGACCAAAGCTATTCCCATTTGTTGAGCTAAAAATGAATGTTCAAAGTAAGCCGAATTGTAAATGCCTGGTGTCAAAACAACCATATGAGGATTGTCAGTTTTTTTTGGTATGCACTCAACCATACTTTGATAAAGTTTATTAGAATACTGGTGGATAGAAGAAACTTTATATCGAGTAAATAATTCGGGAAATACATCCCTCATTACCATTCTATTTTCCAACATGTAAGATACCCCAGATGGGACACGTAAATTATCTTCAAGAACTAAGTATTCCCCATTAATATTTCTTATTAAATCAATTCCTGATATATTTGCCCAAGCTTTATACTTTGGAGAAAAACCTTCACATTCTTTTAAATAATAAGGTGAATTAAATATTAATTCTTTTGGTACAACTTTATCCTTAAAAATTTTTTTTTTATTATAAACATCATCTATAAATAAATTTAATGCTTTTACTCTTTGAATTAAACCTCTAGATATTTTATTCCATTGAGATTTTGGAATAATTCTTGGTATGATATCTAGCGGCCATTTTTTTTCCTCTGCTCTATTGTTTGCAGCATAAACCCTAAAATTAATACCTCTTGCACTTATAGTGCTTTGACAATTTTTTTCAATTTCCTGAAGTTTTTTTGTTCCATGTCTTTCTAATATGCCAGTCATTATTCTAGCATGTTTTCTAATTTTATTTTCTTCTGTCAAATATCCATCATATGCAGATTTTGAGTCATAATTTTTCCACAGAGAAACAGACATTCGACAATTTTTGATAAAAAAAATTGCAAAACAATTGCTAAATACAAATAGCTGCTATGACATAAAATATTTGATAATTATGTCATTTTTAAATAAAAATCGCTCATGACATACTGTATTGGAATAAAAACAAATGAAGGGTTGGTCTTCGCATCAGACTCGAGAACTAATGCAGGTTTAGATAATGTAAATATTTATTCAAAAATGTTTACTCATGATGTTGGTGATAGAACAATAGTAATGGTAACATCTGGTAATTTAGGTACATCGCAAGCTGTTTACAAATCTGTAGAGAAGGATTTAAAAAGCTCATCAGGGATACTTAATTTGAATACGTGTAAAGACTTTGAACAAATTGCATCTTATGTAGGAAGTCTAAATATAAAACATTCGTCTCCTCAAGGGATAAATACTGATGATGTACTTTTAGGTTCAACTTTTATAATAGGTGGTCAAATAAAAGGACAAAAGCCAGAGCTTTATCTTATATATCCTCAAGGAAACTATATAAGACCAGCAGATAGTAAACCTTATCTTGTAATTGGTGAAGTTAAATATGGCAAACCAATACTTGATAGAGTTATTAAACCAGATGTATCAATTGGTGATGCATCAAGGTGTGCACTAATTTCTATGGACTCTACTTTAAAAAGTGACTTAACTGTAGGTCCTCCAATTGATTTTGCAATTTATAAAAAAGATGAAAATAAATTAGCGTCATTAAAATGTTTAAGTTTAAATGATGAAGATTATTCTAAAGTCTGCAACACCTGGTCTGAGGGAATTTTTAAAGTATTTGATACATTTCCTAGATTTGATTGGGAGGATTAATTTTCAACTTTCCAATCGGTTTTAAAAGTCACATAATTTACTTGTAAACACCTTCTCTCTTTAATTATTTCTTTCTTTTCCATTCCATGCCAAGTATTGGGTCCACTAGAAAAAAAATATCCATAATTATCTTTATAAGGTAATGTTTTAATTAGCTTTAAATCACTATCATAAAAATCTGTACCAAGTTCCTCACTTTCATTATGTTTGTTAACGAATAATAAACATGACATAAGTTTTTCCTTAATATCACAATGTGGTTTCAGCCAAAAACCTTCTCGATCACATATAACCTCAACTCTTACATAAGAATTAGACAAATCTTTATTGATTAATTCAGAAATTTTTAGATGAGTTTCTTTACTTTGAAGTTCTTTGATTAAATTTGTGAGACCTGGAAATTCTCTGGTATTTTCATCAGTTACAAAACATCGAAATTTTAAAGCTTTTCCACCATCTGAAATTCCTTCTCTAAATTTTCCCTCACCTCCATCAATAGCTCTGGTTCCATCATAATTAAGGTTATGTTTTGCTGGGTCAGATATATCTGCACTTATTATCTCATTTATTTGATCATCTGTTAGAGGTTTATTTAATTCCCAATGCTCAAATGGATTATCAAATTTTTTTGAGTCGTTTAGTATTGAATTTAAAAATGACATTAATAATTTATTTTTTCTTTTATAATTTTTGCTACCCTATTAGTTTCATCAAGACTTTGATAGGTCCAATTTTCAACATCTTCGCCAAGATTTCTAGTAATATTTAAATCTCTAAACAAATTTCGAAATCTTTGGAACCGAATATCATTTTTTTTAGGCAAAATATTTGCAATATAAATAGGTTTTCCTGTTAAAGCAGCTTCAGAGATCATTGAGCTTGAGTCACAAGTAACTATAATGTTCTCTGAAATGGCTAAAGCAGATAAGTAGGCTTTTTTATCTACATCCATTATAACTGTATGATTTTCACCAAAAAATTCTTTTGCATAATGAATGGTATTTAATGGTGTCCTCATTGATGGAATTACGACAAGTTGAAAATCTTTTTTCTTTAAAAGCTTATAGAAAATTGAAAAAATATGTTTCATATTTTTTGTTGAATAATCATAGTATTTGGTTGGTCCACCCATAATTAAGCACCAAATCTTTCTGTTATCTTTTCTTATAAATGAGTTTAAGTAATCCTTATTTTCCTGTATTTCATCTTTTGTAAGATAGTGAATTGCACCTTTAGTATTAATTATATTTGAACCACTAATTCCGTCATGTTCGGGTGCTACAATAAAATCAAAATAATCAAAGTTTATTTTTGGATCTTGTATATGAATATTAAA
>CACAZG010000009.1 GCA_902536975.1 uncultured Pelagibacteraceae bacterium | reverse complement strand
AGACTTACTGTTTTAGGATTAAGGGGTGTTCCTGAAACTATTAGAGAGGCAGCAATAGCTTACGGAGCATCTAAATGGTATCTTCTTAGAAAAGTAGATTTGCCACTTGCAACCCCATCAATACTTGCTGGTGTAAATCAAACTGTGATGTTAAGTTTAGCAATGGTTGTTGTAGCCTCACTTATAGGAGCAAAAGGTTTAGGCCAAGACGTGCTAGAGGCACTTCAATATGCAAATGTTGGACAAGGAATTTTAGCTGGTGTTGCAATACTATTTGTTGCTTTAATATTGGACAGAGTAGTTCAAGGTAAGAAAAGAGTATAATATCTTAATGAACAAAAATGTCTGGTTGCTATTTGCAAGCAACGCATTTGCATTTTCTGTTGCACCTGTAACTGTATTTTTAAGTGGAATTATTGGAACTAGTATCAGTCCAATTAAATCTCTTTCAACATTACCAATGTCATTATCAATTGTGGGTACAGCTATTTTTATTATTGCTGCTTCTAAAATAATGAGTATTACCGGAAGAAAAAAAGGATTTATACTTTCATCTATAACAACTTCATTATTTGCATTATTAGCAGCATATTCTGTATATAGGCAAAACTTTATTCTATATTCATTTTCTTGTTTTTGCCTTGGATTTGGAATGGCTTTTGCTCATCAGTATCGTTTTGCTGCAGCTGAGAGTGTTGATAAAGAACTTGCACCAAAGGCTATTTCCTTATTACTTTTTGCGGGGATTTTGTCAGCTTTATTGGGTCCAAACTTAGCAAATTTAGGAAAAGATATAATTACAGAAAGTTTATATGTTGGTTCTTATCTCTGTCTATCTTTATTAACTTTATCCTCTATTATTTTTTTAATTTTTTATAAGGAAAATAAAGTTATAAATAATAAAAAAACATCAAAGGGTAGAACAATTTTAGAATTGATATCTCAACCTAGATTTTTGCAAGCTCTTGTATCTTCATCTTTTGCTTATGCGGTGATGTCATTTTTAATGACCGCTACTCCTATTAGTATGCATATTCATGATAATATGTCCTTAAATAATACAAGTTTTGTAATTCAATTACATATCATAAGCATGTTCCTTCCTGCTTTAGTTACAGGAAATCTAATAAAAAAATATGGACACAGTAAAATAATGTATTTTGGTGTTTTATTTTTTATCTTTACAATTTTACTTAGTTATTTTGATCAAACAGTCATAAATTATCTTTTTTCATTAATTTTTTTGGGTCTTGGGTGGAACTTTCTGTTTATATCTGGAACAAGTTTATTAGTTTTAAACTATAAAGAAGAAGAAAGATTTAGAGCACAGGGTTTTAATGATTTTATAGTTTTTTCAGTTCAAGCTACTGCAAGTTTAACAGCAGGTATTGTTTTAAGTTTTACAAGTTGGAAAATAATGAACATATTATGTATCCCATTTTTAATAATAATAATTTTCACTACTCTGAGGGCTGATAGATTATTAGATAAAACCAATTAAAGACGTGTCAACTTGTTACACCATATAGTTATTGTTTATTGACTTTAAAAGAATATATCAGCGCTATGACTAAATATAATAAATTAACAAGTTCATTTATAATATTAATCAGTATATTTTTTACGAATATAGCTTTAGGTGCGGATGTAACAGTGGAAATGTTTAATAGGCTTGATAAAGAGTCAAATGTTTTTGAGCCTAAAATAGTAAGAGTTAACCCTGGAGATACAGTTCTTTGGAAGGCAACAGATAAAGGACATAACGTTGAATTCATAAAAAAAGGTGTACCAGAAGGAGTTGGTAAGTTTAAATCAAAGTTTAATAAGGATGTTGAATACAAGTTCGAAGTCCCAGGAATTTATGCTTACTGGTGTACACCACACAAAAATATGGGAATGATTGGTTTTGTGGTTGTTGGAGACGACAAATCTAACCTAGATGCTATTAAGAAGTTAAGATTTTCATCAAAGTCTAAGAAATTAGCACCAGGTTTAATAGACCAACTATAAATCAGCAAATATTTTTGAGTTAAGGCGTTTAACTTTTATAAATGAATCCTTGTACTTCCCGGAGCGGTGATAATCGCCCGGGAATGCAACACATCTTAATTTAGCTTTTTTAGCATATTTAAAACTAATCTCTGTATCTTCAATTGCTAAACAATCTTTATTTCTAAGTTTTAATTTTTTTAGACAATGTAAGTAAATATCAGTTTTATTATTAAATTTTTTTATAATTTTGTTATGTCCGATGTAATCAAAATCACTTTTTTTTAAATATTTATTTAAAGATATAAATACTGCATCAATATTATTTTTTGTAGTAGAGGTTACAAAGCCAATCTTAATTTTATTTTTTTTACAATATTTGATTACATTAATTACTCCATCACGTGGTTTTAATTTATTCTTTTTTAAATAATTATTAAAAATTAAGGTTTTTAAATTTCTGATTTTTTTTGCATTAACTAAAGTTTTTTTCTCTAGACTAAATTTTTTTACTCTTTTTTCCCCGCCAGATTTTTTTAACATAGATTGATACAATACTTTACTCCAATGCCATTTTAATCCTGAGATTTTAAAAGCTAAATTAAAGCAATTTCTTTGAATATTAGATGTTTCAACTATTGTACCAATAGAACCAAATAATATGGCTTTTATCGCCATTATCCTTTAACAGCACCAGTAGTTAAGCCACTTATTACTTGTCGTTGAAAAAACATGACTAACATAAATAATGGTGCGGTTGCTGACACAACTGCTGAAACAGCCCACATCAAATTACCTTCGTGCTGATTAGTACCAAGATAACTTTGAATTTTTGGGACCATTGTGTGGTTTTCTTGATTTAATAATAATGCAGTAACTGTAAAGTCATTATAAGCCAACATTAGACTAAACAAACCAGCTGTAATAACTCCAGGCCACATTACGGGCATGATTATATACCTAAATGCTTGAAAATATGAGCAACCATCAATTAATGCACTTTCATCTAATTCTTTAGGTACAGTTTTAAAAAAAGAATAAAGTAACCATAAAGTAAAAGGTTGATTTATTGCAACTAAAACCACAATTGTGGTTGGTAGAATTCCCCAAATTTGTAATTCAAAAAATGGAAAAAGATATCCTGAGACTAGTGTTATATGTGGCATTGCTCTAAAAATTAATGCTGCGATTAATATCCAAAAAGCATATCTTTCAGTAGATCTAGATAAAGCATAAGCACCTAAAGTTCCTAAAAAAAGTGATATAGAGACAACAAATACTGTTACTATTATCGTATTTCTCGATGCTTTCCAAAATTCACCTTCAGTCCAAGCTTCAGAATATGCTTTTGAAGTAAATTGGCCACCTGTTTCTAATAACGTATTAAATGCTGAGATCGCATACCACCAATCAGCTCTAGAAAAAAAATCTGCTCTTACTTTAAATGATCCCCAAAAAGTCCAAATGAATGGAAAGCATGCAATTAATAACCAAATGATTATAAAAGTCGTGTTAAATGTTTTAAGTGCATTTGATCTTTTGTCTAAACCATATTCCATTATCTTGCCGTCCTAAATTCTTTCCAAGTCCTAATTAATACTGGTGCTAACAATATGGCTATACCAATAATAGTCATCATAGAAGTTGCTGCTGCAGAACCAAATAAGATTACTTCTTCATTGACTAAATTATCATAGATTAACCATGATAAAGATTGAGCACTTCCTTCGGCGCTAAAACCAATTATTGGCTCAAAGACCCTAAAATTGTCCATTAATGATATTAAAGCTACAAAAGTAACAACCGGATAAATATGTGGTAACACAATATGTCTAATTCTTTGGTATCTTGACGCTCCATCGATAATTGCTGCCTCAACAGGTTCTTGAGGTACTGTTTGTAATGCAGCATAAAAAACTACAAAAGCAAAAGGAGAATGATGCCAAATTCCATAGATAATTATTGTTATCCATGTAAGCGTTCTAGATGATTTTAATGATAGATATGGATCTTCCATCATTAATTGTAAATTTGCACCAATAATTCCCTCTGCATCAATCATCCAAAATAAAACAAGGGATCCTACTAATGGAGTAACTATCATTGGTAATATTGTACCAAATATTAATGGGCCTCTTATTTTTCTAGATATTGCATTTAAACTTAACGCAATAATGAAACCTAGCAATAAAACATTGGGAGTTACAAATAAACAATAAGTTAAAGTAAATAAAAGAGCTTTGTAAAAAGGTAAATTAGTAACCTGATTGATAAATTCTCCAAAGGAGTCAGTTTCTTTCCAAAAATCTGAAATTTGCTCAATAGCTAAGTGATTTCTATCTATATAAGTACCAAATCCATTAAATTTACCTAAAGGTTTTTCATCTCTTAATATTGAAGTTGCTTCTTGATCAACAACTATTGAAACTGTACAGCCAAAAGGATCGCATTTCTTAACTTCTTTTACTACTTGATCATGTTGGGCATAAAAAGATTGTATACCAGTAGATATTATTGGCAAACCAATAAACAAAATCATTGCCAAACCAGTTGGCAAGAAAAACCAGAAAAAAGTTTTATTTGGCATTTAAAATTAAGTGGGGATTAAATCCCCACTTAAATATTTATTTTTATAGAAAGCCTTGTTCTTTAGCTTTACTTATGTAAGCAGCTTCAACATCTTTCAATGCTTGTTCTGCAGACTCTTTACCTTGTAAGAACTCAACTATTTCGCTTCCTAATGCACCATGCATTAAACCCATTTGCGGTAACATCGGGTAAGGTTTTGCTCCCATTTTTACAGCTTCAATCACACCAATAGATTTTGGTCCCGGTACAAAACCTTCAACTAACCAAACAGCTTGGTCAGCAGCATCTGCAACCATTTTTTTATTTGAAGCAGCATGAGCTAGAGCTATAAAAGTTGCTTCTGCATCACTGTCAGATCTATTTTTTGCTAAAGTAAATCCATCCCACCATAATGTAGCTGCTGGAATATTTCCTCCACCAACAGTTGCTGGTCCAGTTAATTTAGTTGCTGCAGTAATTTTTGCATCACCTTCATCATCTAATAAAGTTCCAGATCTTGACGCCCATAATGTCATAAGAGCGACTTTTCCAGATTCCCATTCAACTTTGATTGCTTCACTATCGTGAGTAAGATAATCCGGGTTACTTAAACTTGCTAACTTTTTAAGCATGTTAAGTGTAGCCACACCTTTTGCATTATTGATATTTGGTTCAGCAGTTCCAGCTTTAAAGAATTCACCACCATGACCAATGAACATGTTTACAAATTCTTCAGCTAAATTCCATCCAGCTTTATACGCAGCTGCATACGGATGTTGCATTTTACCTGATGCTCTTATTTTTTCAGATGCTGCAACAACTTCTTCGTAAGTTTTAGGCACAGGTATACCTAATTCTTTTAAAACATCTTCTCTGTAATACAAATGTTGAGTGTTTGCCATAAAAGCAACAGCCATTACTTTTCCATCAATTGTTATTAATTGGGAGTCTTGTATTCCTTTTCCATATTTTTTAACTAGATCATCCATAGGTCTAATTAAATCTTGATTCATTAAAGGAACAATTGAACTATTAGCTGCAATTCTTGCTGAAAATTCTGAAGGGTTTGCAGTTAAAGCTGGAACAGCAATTTTGTTGTGTTCTGATGAGTGAGTAACTTTAAAATCTGCACTTCCTTTACATCCTTTAGCTGTTTCTACAAATGTTCTTAATGCTGGAAAATCATTTGCTAAAATATTTATTGAACCACTTGGTTTACTGCAATGCCCATCAGCATATGCCGTTGTTCCAAAAAGCACGAACAATAAGGTTAATAGTATTTTTCTCATATTTTCTCTCTTTTTTGGTTGTTTATAATTATTCTAATAAAACTATATATTTAAGAATTATTTAATAAAAGAGATTTTTAAATCACTTTTGACGCAAGTCCTGATCCAATCACAAGTGACTCAAGTTTTTTATAAACTATATTCTCATCAACATTTCCAAATCCGGCAAATGTGCTAAATCCACAATCAGTACCAGCCATTAATTGGTTAGGGTCTATTACTTTAGAAAAGGCTAAAATTCTATGTTTTACGACATCTGGATGTTCAATAAAATTGCTCGTTGACTCTATTACTCCTGGAATAATAATTTTATCTTTTGGTAGTTTTATATTTTCAAATACTTCCCATTCATGAGCATGCCTAGGGTTAGCAGACTCTATCAAATACATATTTATGTTGGCTTTAAAAGCTATCTCAATAATTTTATTTAACTCAATATCGTGAATGTGAGGTCCCTCATAATTTCCCCAACAAATATGCATTCTTACTTTAGTTGGATCAATATTTTCTAATGACTTATTTAAAACCTCGACATGTTTGTTTGCTCTTTCTAAAAAATTTTCATCTGAAATGTCCTTATAAATCATATGCCTTGATAGAGCGAGGTCAGGGCAATCGATCTGAAGAGAAAGACCACTATCAATAATTTTTTCATATTCAAATTTCATAATATCTGAAAGCTTTTCTAAATATTCATCATCATTTTTGTAAAATTTATTAGGTAGAAAATTACAAATAACTCCTGGTGATGGAGAATTCATAAACCCGTCTTTATGAGAATTTTTATTTAATGCATCTTTAAAATTTACGATATCTTTATTAATTGAAACATTATCTTTTAATTTTAATTCACTTGTGCAACATGGTCTTTTATATGTCGGGGTTCCACCAGATTGAACAAGTTTTTTTTTAAAAGATGGAAAATCATCTAAATCTTTTGGAGCTTTTCTTTCACTTTCTCCTGAAAAACCTTCAACTCTATCTTTAATATATGTTGCATAACTAATTTTTGACATTTCTCCGTCACTTACTATATCAATTCCTGTATCAATCTGTTTTTTTACAACTTCTAAAACATTATTTCTTACAACTTCGTCAAATTTTTTTATGCTTATTTCTTCTTTATTATCTTTTGATGCTAAAAGACTTGAGAGTTCATTTGATCTGGGTAGGCTTCCGACATGTGTGGTTTTTATTTTAACCATGATTTAATAAAATTTGTTTCCATATAGCAACTTCATCAAATAATACCCACTCCCTTATAATAGAGTTGGAGTAAAATTCTGCGTGATTAATTCCCATTATAAATATTTTTTTATTTGAAGCTTTATCATAATCCATACTGTCGTTACTGTGAGTACCTTCTAAAAACCATCTAACTGATATTCTTGGGTTTTGACCTACTTCTTCTAAAAAACCTACATGTTCTATAGTAAATTTTATGTTTGAAAATATTACTTTTAGAGAATTCCATTTTTCTTTAATAACCTCTCTTCCATGGCCAATTTTATTTCCAGGCCAAAAAATATTAGCTGCTCTATCATATCCTTCAAATTTATAGTTATAATTAAAAATATTTTTAAGTATCTCTGTATATTTTTCAGCTTTTGATCCTTTTTTATATATCTCAGCTTCATAATTTGAACTTTTATCAGTTTCAAAATCGAATAACCTGGATGCAGTTGAAATTCCCCCTTCACTTTCAATTATTTTCTTTGCAAATTCTTTTGGAGAGTAACCAATCTGTCTTACCATCGCTCCTTGATCTCTAACAATCCACTCGTCATAAACTTGATTTTCTTTACATGCACAATCAGCAATTACTCTATAATAAATATCTTTTCCACTAGGCTTTCCATAAAAACCATCACCTAGGTGTGTTCCTTTACTTAATATTCTATGGGAAGAGTGATATCCAATTTCGTCATTACCATTCCAAATAACATCCTCACCTAACAATTGTCTGTTAGGAAATTCTTTTAAAGTTGCATATGTTGCGTCTATAACTGGTTTATTGCCATAAGTAACTCCAAATGGTGATCTTACTGGTATATCTTTTGTATAAAATTTACCAATAGACTCAACATCTTTACCTTCCCAAATTTGCTCAGTTATTTTTAATATGTAGTCAGGAAAGTCTTTGTATTTCTTATCAAAACCTTTCATTATATTTGTGATACACAATTAAGAAGTGACTCATTTTTTTCTTCAATTTTAATGCTAATGTTAGATCCAACTGGAACTGAAAATGTATCTTTATAATCTAATTCAATGGAAGAATTGTCCGTCTCAATGTTCCATTTCCCTTTTTGTGAAAAAAAAATTGTAGGTTTATCAAATTTTAGATTTTCAACTCTTCCTATTGTAGATTTAAAAGTGCATAAGCTAAATCCAGTATCTTGTTTTATAATTGGAGTTATTGTTTTGTTTTGAAAATTGTTACCTAAAATATGTGAAATTTTAACATTTTTTCCAATATTGCTTTCATTTTCAAGTCTCTTGTTAGTCTCGCATATATTTTTTTGTAATTGTTCTAGTTTATAATTATCAAATTTTGTAATCTCATCCTTTGATATAGGGTCAAGTAATTTTCTACCATTTGGAATATCTTGACTGTTTAAATCAATCAAAGAATTATCATCTAATAGCGCCATACCAGTTTGTTTAGCTTTTTTTAGAACCTCAGGTATCCATGTTACAATTCCAGGATCATCTCCACCAAGAACAACAAAAATAAAACCCTCCTCATCTCCTACATTTTCAAATGCTCTAAACATATTTGTTGGCATAGATATAATATCGCCTGGATTTAATATTGTCTCATCTTCACCTTTAGAACCCCAATAAAACCTCCATTTACCTGAAAAAATTATGAATACTTCAGCAGTCAAATGGCTATGAAGTCCAGAACCATTTAAGGGTTTTGCAGAAACAGCACCCAAGTTAAATCCATGTGGCTCTGATATTTTTATTGATTGATTTGCATCTTCAGCAACACCTGGCCCTAAAATAGAATAATTTTTTCTCTCTTTATGACCTTTCAATTTACCTTCAACAAAGGGTAAAGTACTAGGAGTTAAGTCCTCAAATTTAGCAAGTCTAATATTCATATTTTTTTAATTATAATATTGTGATACACGAATATTTCCAATAAATAAATATATGCAAATAGAGCAATTTGATACAGGACTTAAAACCAAAACAAACGTTAAAGATATTGTTCTTTCACCAGAGCAAAATTTTCGAAATAAAAATTTAATTAGAAGCTATTTAAATCAAATTGTAAATTTTGGATTAAAAGAAATAGATAAAAGTTTAGATAAGGCATTTATAAATGATGTAAAGGTCAATTGTTTTCATCCTTTAAATGAGTTTGTTGGAATAAAAAATTTAAAAGAAAAGCTCTGGACACCATTATTAGAAGCCTTCCCGGATTTAGAAAGAAGAGAAAACATTGTAGTAGGTGGAGCTTTTAGGGATAAAATTTTAGTAGGGTCATACTCAACGTTATCTGGATACTTTAAAAAGTCATGGTTAGGGATTAAACCAAATTTTAAAATGATTAATCTCAGATGTTGTGAAATACATGAACTTAAAGAAGACAAAATAGTAGAAAGCCATATATTAATTGATGTTATAGATTTCTTAAGACAATGTGGTATTTTTCCAATCAATCCATCGAGAGGATCTGAAGGAGCCTGGTTGCCCCCAATAAATACTGATAGTGTAAATTTTTTTGAAAAAGATATTGAAATTTCAAATTCAAGTTTGAGACAAGCTCTTTCAATGAATAGAAGTCTTAATTTTAAACCTGAAACAGAGAACCTATCTGATGAAGAATTAAAAAAAAGATTAATAGATCATCCTCAAAGAGAATATTGGCATGACAAAATGATATGGTATGGACCATGTGGAATAGGCACCTCAAGATCTTTAGAGGGTTTTATTGATATGCATCAGTTGCCATTTAGAAAATCATTTACTGAAAGAGATTATTTCAAACTTGGTCATTATTGTGAAATAGGGGATGGTAAATTTTCTTTATGTGCTGGTTGGCACAGTTTAGAGGCTTATTATGGTTCAAATGATTGGTTAGGTTTTACTGCAAATAATCAAAAACTAACAATGAGAGTTATGGATTTTTATCACCATGATGAAGGAAAAATCCGTGAAAATTGGGTACCAATTGATATACTTCATATTTTAAAACAAATAGGCATAGATATTTTGGAAAAAGTTAAAAGTTGAAATGGCAAATATAAAATTCACAGGCGTTCATAAATCTTTTGGATCAAACAAGATTATAACTGATTTTAACCTTATGGGAAAAGATGACGAATTTCTAGTATTAGTTGGTCCATCTGGCTGTGGAAAGTCAACTTTATTAAGAATGATAGCAGGTTTAGAAAAAATTGATGAGGGCGAAATATTTATAAATGATCAAAAAATTAATGATCTTCATCCCTCAAAAAGACAAACTGCAATGGTATTTCAATCTTATGCTCTTTATCCACACATGAATGTTTATGAGAACATGTCATTTGGACTGAAGATTGAAAAGAAATCTAAGGAAGAAATTGAAACAAAAGTTATGCAAGCAGCTAAAATTTTAAAAATTGAGGAATTACTTGAAAGAAAACCCAAGCAGTTATCTGGAGGTCAGAGGCAAAGAGTTGCCATTGGACGTGCAATTACCCGAAATCCTAAAATATTTTTATTTGATGAGCCTTTATCTAATTTGGATGCAGCTTTAAGAGCTGAGATGAGAGTAGAAATTTCAAAGCTTCATAACCAAATCAAAACCAATATGATTTATGTTACCCATGATCAAGTAGAAGCAATGACTTTAGCTGATAGAATTGTAATATTAAATCTTGGAAATATTGAGCAAGTCGGAACACCTGATGAAATTTACAATAATCCATCAAATATTTTTGTTGCTCAATTTATTGGAACACCAAAAA
Organism: uncultured Pelagibacteraceae bacterium; assembly: GCA_902536975.1. Classification (GTDB taxonomy): domain Bacteria; phylum Pseudomonadota; class Alphaproteobacteria; order Pelagibacterales; family Pelagibacteraceae; genus Pelagibacter. The sequence goes on along the minus strand of CACAZG010000009.1, from coordinate 19,299 downwards.
TGAATATTTTACCATTAAGTAATGAAAATATTATTTCAGAAAATAAAATTCATTTTTTAGGCAACGAAATTACTTTTGAAAAAATCAAGTTTAATAAAAACAAATATTTTATTGGGATAAGACCCGAACATTTTAATGTATCAAATGAAACTAAATTAAGTTTCAAACCTAAAATTGAATTAGTAGAAAATTTAGGAAATGAAAAGATAGTTTATATGAGTAATGATAATTTAGAACTTAGTGCAAAAATATCCAGTCAAATTGATTTTCAAAACGAGCTTAGATTTGATACTAAAGATATTTTTATATTTGATGAAAACGGAAGAAGAATTTAGTCTTTTTTGATTAATATTTACATAATTAACTCAAAATGAATTGGATTATAGTTACAATTATCGCTGCTTTTTTTCAAAATTTAAGATCATCATTTCAGAAAAAAATTAATAAAGATGTTTCTACAATTGCCTCAACATATGTAAGATTTTCCTTTGCGCTACCTTTAGCCTTAATGTTATTTTTTTTTTATTTTAGAGAATTTGCAATTATCAAAGAAATACTTAATCAACCAGGTTTTATAATTAATGTTACTTTAGCATCAATTTTTCAAGTTATTTTCACTTTCGTTTTGCTCTATCTTTTTAAATTTTCAAATTTTGTAGTAGGTACCTCACTTAGTAAGACAGAAGTTGTGCAAGTTGCTTTATTTGAGTATTTAATACTCAATGAAAAACTAAACATAATAGGAATTAGTGGAATTATAATTTCAACTTTGGGAGTAATTATTTTATCAATAAAAAATGTAAAATTTTTTTTCCAAAATATTTTTTCTAAAACCACATTAATCGGGTTGATCTCAGGTTTATTCTTAGCTTTGAGTATTGTTTATTTTAGATCTGCAGCGCTATCTTTGAAAAATTTTGAGTCAAATTTTGAAAAAGTAATATCAACACTACTATTTGGCCTTTTAATACCTACAATAATCTTAACTATTTATCTCTTAATATTTGAAAAAAGAGAATTTAGAAAACTTTATAATGATAAATATGACTGCATGCTAATTGGTTTAGGTGGTTTTTTTGCGTCTTTATCATGGTTTTATGCATTCACGTTAATTCAAGCATCATTTGTTAGGGCAATTGGACAAATTGAATTATTATTTAGTTATTTTTCTTCAAGATATTTCTTCAAGGAAAAAGTAAAAGCGTCTGAAATAATAGGTATTATAATTTTTGTTTTTGGGGTTAGTCTTTTATTATTTTCAAGAGTTTAAAAAACTAATTTTGAAAGCCGTACTTTCTTAGTCTCACATCCCCGGTTCTTGCATGAGCTTCCATACCTTCATATCTTGAAATTCTTGCGCATGCTGCTCCTACTTCTTTTGTAGACTCTTTAGTCATTCTTTGAAAACTTAATGTTTTAATAAATTTTCCAACAAACAAACCTCCAGTATATTTTCCTGCACCTTTAGTAGGCAAAATGTGGTTTGTACCAGAACATTTATCACCATAAGCAACTGTGGTCTCTTCTCCAATAAATAATGATCCATAATTTTTTAATCTGTCATGGAACCATTTAAGATTTTTAGTTTGAATTTCTAAATGCTCAGGGGCATATTCATCACTTATTTTAGCCATTTCCTCGTCTGTGTCACAAAGAATAACTTCACCATAGTCTCTCCAAGCTGCACCAGAGTTTTCTCTTGGTAAATCTGGTAGATCTGCAATAAGCTCTGGAACTCTTTGTATTACATAATCAGCAAGTTTTTTGGAAGTTGTAAATAACCAAGCTGGAGAATTATATCCATGCTCTGCTTGTCCAACTAAATCAAAAGCTACCAATTCTGGATCAGCTGTGTCGTCGGCTATCACTGCGATTTCTGTAGGACCTGCAAATAAATCAATCCCAACTTTACCAAACAGAATTCTTTTTGACTCTGCAACAAATTGATTACCAGGGCCTACAAGCATATCCGCAGGTGCGTTTCCAAAAAGACCATAAGTCATTGCAGCAATTGCTTGAACTCCACCTAAGTTCATTATTACATCTGCCCCACATAAATCCGCAGTATAGACTATCGCAGGATGAACACCCACACCTGGTTTTGGAGAACTACAAACAATAATATTTTTTACACCAGCTACCTTTGCTGTTGTTACACTCATCACAGCTGATGCTATGTGAGCATACCTTCCTGCAGGAACATAACAACCTGCAGTATTAACTGGAATTAATTTTTGCCCAGCATATAAGCCATCTGATAACTCTACTTCAAAATCCTGACCATAGTTTTTTAATTGTGCTTCAGCAAATTTTCTTACTCTTTCATGAGAAAATTGAATATCATCTTTAGTCCTAGGATCTAAATTTTTTTTGATTTCTTCAATTTTTTCTCTCGTAACAATTACTTCACCTTCATATTTATCAAATTTTTTTGATAGTTCGATACATCCTTCTTCTTTAGTTTTTTCAATATCTTTAAGAATATTTTCAACAATCTCTCTGGTCTTTGTATCGTCAGTTGATGAAGTTTTTGGTGATTTTTTTAAGTAAGTTATTGCCATATTTAAATCCTAATTTAATTATTATTTTTTTTCAATATTCATTTAATCTAAAGCTACCACAGCTGCAGCAATTGAGGCTAGTCTTGCTGTCGCATCATCTGATCTACTTGTTATCACAACAGGGACTTTACCACCAACAACTACACCAGCTGCACAAGCCCCCATAAAATATATCATCATCTTTACTAAAGCGTTTCCAGCCTCTACATTTGGAACTAATAAAACATCTGCATCTCCTGCAACTTCATTTTTAATTCCTTTTATAGTTGCCGATTTTTTAGAAACACTATTATCAAACGCTAGGGGGCCAAATATATCTGCATTAAAATTTTCTTTGTTAGCCAATCTACAAATTTCCTTAGCATCAACAGAACTTTGCATACTATCTAAAACTTCCTCTGTGGCTGACAAAATAGAAACTTTAGGTCTTGCAATTTTTATTCTGTGGCAAAAATCTATAACATTTTTTAAAATATGCATTTTTGTTTTGACATTAGGATTAACATTTAATGCACCATCAGTAATTATTAGAGGATCGTCTTCTTTATCCAATGTCATATGCCAAATATGGCTTAATCTTGTTTTTCCTATTAAGTTATATTTTCTTAACAAAACTTCTTTCATTAACACATCAGTATGTATATGACCTTTAACTATAATCTTCACATCACCATCGCCTGCTAGTTTAGCAGCAACTTTAGCAGTATTATTTTCAATTGGTTCATGAACAATTTCATAATCGGAAATATCAAATTTTAATTCTTCAGCTATTTTTTTAATTTCCCTCTGATCACCGATCAAAACAGGAACTATTAATTTTTCTTTAACGGCATCCATAACGGAGAGCATTGGTAGTTCCTTACCAGCATTCACAATTGCAGCTTTAATTCCTCTCTTTTGATGAGCAATATCTAATAAATTAAGTGGACAAACTGTTGATTTATCTGAAAGCATTAAATTTATATATACTAAAATGATTAAAAAACTAATATAACAAATATAGTATAAGGATAAAAAGTGGAAATAGTTACAAAAATAGCTCCAATCGCTTTAGCACTTATAATGTTAGGTCTAGGGTTAGGTCTAACCGGACGAGACTTTTTAAGGGTAATAAATAATCCTAAAGACTTTGTAATTGGATTTTTCTGCCAACTGTTACTTTTGCCGATAGTTGCGTATATTTTAATATTATTATTAAATTTGCCTGTTGAGATTGCATTAGGCATTATGATTATTGCTGCTGCACCAGGGGGCGTTACTACAAATGTTATGACCAAATTTGCAAATGGAGATGTGGCTTTGTCCATCTCATTAACTGCAATAATTAGTTTAATTAGCATAATTTCAGTGCCATTTATTGTTTTTAAATCAGCTGATTTACTTGGTGTTACTAATATATCAGCAGATATTACTATGACAGCAATCACACTTAAGATGGCATTGGTTGTTACTGTGCCAGTAATTTTAGGCATGATTATTAGAAAATTTGCAGATAATTTAATTTCCTCAAATCTTTCGATTGTTAATAAAATAACAACAGCTTTGTTCGTTATTGTATTTGCTGCAATTTGGATTGAAGAAAGAGAAAATATTTTTAATTACTTAAAACAAGCAGGCTTTGCAGTATTAGTATTAAATGTTGTGATGATGATACTTGCTTATTATATAGCCAAATTCTTTGCAACTGGAATGAAACAAAGAAAATGTATTACAATAGAATGTGGTTTACAAAATGGAACTTTGGCAGTGTTTGTAGCAACACAAATGTTTGATGATATTGCTTATATGATACCAACAGCGGCGTATGCTCTTATAATGTATCTAACTGGTTTCGCGTTAATTTTTATACTTCGAAGATCTAATTAATATTAATTTTTTCAAATATTTTACAAACTAAATCAGATAAAGAAGAAATATTTTGCTTTTGAATTTTTATAGTATCGCTTAATGATTGATCCTTAATATTTATGGTGAATTGTTTTTTTTTATTAACGCTAATGTATTTATTTTTTAATAAATAGTTTAATTTTCTTACAACTGTTGGTCTTGGTATGTGAGTAATCTCTGAAATAGACATAGTATTCACACCATCCTCTTTAATATTAACCATATCTTTTTTCGTCTCCAAAAAATTTGGCCAACTTCCCTCATAAGATTTATTTACTATTGAGTGGCATGTTATAACCATTCCCACAGAATAAATTTCAAGATCTCCTAATTGCTTTTTCCATCTTAAGGTTAAAGTAAAAATAAATATATAAAAATAGTACCAACAATATGAAAAGTTATCCTTTAAATGATCTGATACTTCGTCGACATTTAAAGATTTGTTTATTAAATTTTCTATTTTCAATATTTCGGAAATTTTTGATAATAATGCGCTCAAATTTTTAAGAGTATTTTTAGGTTGTACCAGTCTATAAGCCGACCTATCTATATAAATTTTTTTTCCAATTTTTTGAAGAACGTTTAATTTTTCAAGATCGAGAATTTTTCTTCTAGTACTTTCCTTTGGAATATTTAAACTTTTTGATATTTCAATTATATTAATTCGATCTAATTCCAAAGATTTATCAAACATAAAAAAATTATCATAGCTCTCAATTTTTTTAATTTGTATGTAGTGCTCAAAATCTTTGTTTATTAGATAAAGAATTATCCTGTACTTATCTATATCGTTAAAAACTTCATATGAAGAATTCATCCATTCAGATATTAATCTGTAGTATGTTGGGGCAAGTTTTTCAAAATTTCCTGTGATTAATTTTTGAATATTTTTTTTTATGAGATTATTTAGGATTTTATTCATTTTTAAAGATAACTATTCTATTATTTTAAACCCAAAATGGACATTAAATTAATTGTGTACAACCCATTTTGGACACAGAATTAATTTTTACAAATTAAACATGTGTTTAAATAAAACCATATGAGTTATAATAAAAATAGTAGAGCATCTGATATTGAAATTTCTTCTCAATTAACAGGTGACGTAAATATTGATACCCCTCATAAAGTAAATATCAGTGCTCTCAAACTCAGAATTATTAAAAAAGAAAAAAAAGATACTTTAAAAAATAGAGTTTTTATTTTAACGTTTTTCATAGTTCTAGGCACTATCGGATACTTTGTGTCTAATTAAGTGTTTTTAGGTTCATAATTTAAATTAAATTCAAGTACTTAAAGGCATATCGACTGTTGTAATAAATAATAATTAGTAAATAATAAAGTAATGAAACCATTTACTGGATATCTAATATTAGCTTTAGGAATAACCACAGGAATAGCAGCAAATAGTTTTGCAAAAATTTCTGAAGGATTTACAAAACTTACTCCTACAATTGCTTGCTTACTGTTAATGACTGTAACGATGTTTTCCTTAGCAAAAGCAATGTCTGTAATACCTGTTGCTTTTAGTTACTCTACATATAGTGGTTTAACAGTAGCAGGAGTAGTAATTTTTGGCATGTTAAAATACAATCAAGTTCCTAATATGTATGGTTTTATTGGGATTTGTCTGATTGTGACAGGAGTTATAATGGTAAATTATTTAGGGCGAGCTGGCTAAAAATTTTTACTATTTTAAAAGAGTTCGAATATCTTCTTTTATGTTTGCTGGAATTTGAATTTCAGATTTAGAATTTTTTTTAAATCTTCTTAATTTATTTTCTCCAGGGTATAATATTTCTTTTAGTCCTTTTAGTTTAGGAAGCTTCTTTATTCTTTTAATATTTTCTTTAATTCTTTTTTTAAAATTTGATTGAAATAAATTTGCTTTCATTACTATAAATAAATGACCAATATTTTGTGGCCCAGAAAAATCGTCGAATGGATCTTTTACTTTTCCACCGTGATTACCCCCAGTATAAACTCCACTTAAAATATCAACCATCCATGCAAGACCAGAACCTCTAAATCCTGCAATAGGAAGTTGAACGCCCTCAAGAGCTTTCATGGCATTAGTGGTAGGGTTACCAAATCTATCTAAAGCAACACCTTCAGGTATTTTTGAATTTGTTCTTGATGCAACTCTTATTTTTCCTCTATTGATCATTGAAACAGATGTATCTAATATGAATGGTGCTTTTGATCCTGTTGGTGATCCAAAGCAAATAGGATTTGTACCAAATAAAGATTTTATTGCTCCATGCGGAGCTATTGCAGGTGGTGCATTAGTAAAAACTAAAGCCATCATATTTTTCTTTACTGCTTGTTCTGCGTAATATCCAGACATTCCATAATGACCGCTATTTTTAACAGCCACTAATCCTATTCCAGTTTTTTTGGCATTTTTTATCGCTTTTTTTATTGCTATATCAGCTGCAACAAAACCAATGCTATCATCTCCATTTATGTGAGCTACGGATTGAGAAATATTTTTAATTTTTATTTTAGGTTTAGGGTTAATTAAATTATGATTTATACGGTCACAATACATTTTTAGTCTTGATAAACCATGTGTAGGAGCCCCAACTAACTCAGCATTAATTATTGCGTCTGCACATATTTTTGAATGACTTCTCGAGAGTTTATATTTCCTGAATATTTCAACAATGATTTTTTTTAATTTATTTTTTTCCATTTTACGTTTTTTAAATCTTTATTAAAAAATGAAAGTATATCACTCACTAAATAATCTGGTTCCTCCAAAGCTGCAAAATGACCACCGTTGGGAAATTTTTTCCATCTTTTTATATTAAAAATTCTATTCACGTATGATTTAGGAGGCCACTCAAGCATTTCTTTTGGAAAAATTGCTATTGCTGTTGGTACATTTATTTTTTTAAAATTTTTTGGAAAAGATCTTCCACCTTCTTTTCTTCTACCAAAATATATCCAGCTAGCAGTGTTAAAACTCTTTGTTATTATATAAATCATTATATTTGATAAAAGTTCGTCTTTTGAGAATGTCTTTTCTATTTTACCCATTTTAAGATCAGACCAACCATGAAATTTTTCCAAAATCCATGCTGCTGTACCTACAGGACTATCTATCATTGCATAAGACAAGGTTTGAGGCTTTGTAGCTTGTTGAGTTCTATATCCCTCTTGCATAATTTGATCAAAGTTAAATTTTTTCTCCCATTTTTTTTCTTTACTATTTTTTGGTCCTTTTGGATGTCTAAGCGGTAAGCAATTAATATGTATTCCTTTACAATTCTTTGAGCTATCAAGACCAATCCATCCGGCAATAGTTGCTCCCCAATCACCACCTTGTACAAAATAATTTTTATAGCCTAAGTTTTTAACCATAAATTTATTTAATATTTTCCCAATTTTTCTTGGACCTAAGGCTTTTTTGATTTGAGATGAAAATCCAAATCCTGGTAAAGACGGAACAATTACATCAAATCCATCTTCAATTTTTCCTCCGTATTTTTCTGGGTGAGCTAGTCTTGGAATGATATCTAAAAATTCAGTTATGCTTCCTGGCCATCCATGTAAAAGTAACAATGGTCTAGAATTAGGATTTTTACTTTTTTCAAAAATAAAATGTAAGTTTATATCTTCAACTTTTGTTCTATAATTTTTAAGTGAATTGATCTTGTTTTCAAATTTTTTCCAATCATACTTTGTAATCCAGTATTGAGATATACTCTTTAGATAATTTAAGTTGGTTCCATACTCCCAACCATTCATATTTTGAGCAACACTCCAAGGAAAGTTTCTTACTTTTTTATAGATTTCATTAAGTGTGCTTTTAGGCACACTTATTTTGTATTGTTTGATCATCAATTAACTATGACTTATCCAAATTGTTTTTGTTTGAAGAAACGAATTTAGAGCCTCAGTACCTTGATCTCTACTCAATGAACCTGATTGCTTATAGCCTCCAAATGGAGTTTTAATATCTCCCTCTGAAAAAGTATTTACTGATACAGTTCCACAGGGCAGACTTTTAGCTAAATGAAACGCTCTATTAATATCCTGTGTAAATACACTAGCATGCAATCCATATTTCGAATTACTAGCAATTTTCAAAGCTTCCTCGTCATTTTTAACTGTCAAAACACCAAGCACTGGTCCAAATATTTCCTCTTGAGCAATGGTCATATTTTCTTTTAATCCATCAAATAAGGTCGGCTTTGCATAAAAACCTTTTTGTTTTTTACTTGAAACTCCTCCAGATAAAAGTTTTGCTCCTTCATCTATACCTCTTTGGATATATCCATCAACAGTTTGTAAATGCCCTTTTGAAATCATAGATCCCATATTCGATTTTAAATCTAACGGATCTCCTACTTTTAGTTTTTTAACTTTTTTTATAACTTTGTCTAAAAATTCGTCTTTTACTTTTTTATGTACTATCTGTCTCATATTTGCTGAACAGTTTTGTCCACCGTTCCAAAATGCAGAATTCATAGCATTATCAATGAGATCATCTGTAATTTTAGCATCTTCTAAAACTATAAATGGACTTTTTCCTCCCATCTCTAATGCTACAGGTTTTAAATTACTTTCACTTGAGTATTTTAAGAAATAACCACCAACTTCAGTTGATCCTGTAAAAGAAACTGCATCAACATCTTTGTGTCTACCTAGAGCTTCTCCAACATCACCATAACCTGGAAGCACATTTAAAACACCATCTGGTATTCCAGCTTCTTTTCCAATTTGAGCAACTCTAATTGCTGTAAGTGGTGTATCTTCTGCTGGCTTAATTATCACCGAGCAACCTGCTGCAAGAGCTGGTGCCATCTTCCATACAGCCATCATTAAAGGAAAGTTCCAAGGAACAATTCCAGCAACAACTCCTATTGGCTCTTTAACAATTAAACTTGTAATGGATGGTTCAGTTGGACCAACTTTCCCAAATACTTTATCAATTAATTCTCCATACCATTGAAAATGCATTGGTGCGTCATTTGCAACTTCATTAATGCAGTCTGCGATAAGTTTACCAGTATCTATACATTCTAAAACTGAATTTTCATCACCATGTTTTCTAAGCAATTCAGCAAATTTTAATAAAACTTCTTTTCTATGTTCAGGCGAACTCTTAGACCAAACTCCACTATTGAAAGCTTTTCTTGAAACTTTAACTGCTAAATCAACATCTTTATGATTACATTTTGCAACAGCGCAAAGTTTTTTACCCGTTGCAGGATTGATAGTTTCGAACTTCTTTCCATCGATTGCGTTTACATATTTTCCATTAATGAATGCTCTTCCTTCAAATTTGAGTTTATTGGCTATTGATTTATATTTATTACCTGAGCTCATAAGTTTCTTTCTATAAATTAAATTTTATTTTATTTCTTAATTTTAAATCTAAGGCACCTTTAGACTAAAATAAATAGATTAACTAATAATAATTAATACAACTTTTGATTGCAAACCCATTTTGATAATAAAATTTTCTTTTTTGTTTTACTTCGCTCTCGATTTGAATTTAAATATCAATAATTTAATTAAATTATAGGAGATAAATTATATGTTTATTAAAAAAATTTGTAAGACATTACTCACAGGTTTTGCGATTGCATTTTTTGCCCAAGCTGCTTATGCAGAGATAACTCTGAAGCTAGGTACTACTGGTAGATTGGGTATGCCAATTGGTGACGCAATAGATCAGGCGTTAATACCAGCAATGGAGAAAGCATCTGGAGGTAAAATGAAAATTGAACCTCATTATCAAAGAAGCTTATGCGCAGAGCAAAAATGTGGTGAACAAGCCAACCAAGGACTGATTGCTTTGTGGACTAGCTCTACTGCAAACTATGGTAACTTTGGACCAGAGTTAGCAATTTTCGATTTACCGTTTATTTTCAAATCACTTGAAGATGCTAAAAGAATATCAGATGAATGGTTAGCTGAAAGACAGTGTAAACTTGCTCTTGAAAATGCTGGTCATATTTGCCTTTCTGTATATTCAAGTGGTGGATTTAGACAGCTTGGAAATGCAACTAAACCTGTTCATGAACCAGATGATATGAAAGGACTTAAATGGAGAACTACTAAAAGTCCAGTTGAGTTCATGCTAGTTAAAAATTGGGGCGCAACACCAACACCTTATGACTGGAGTCAATTATATCAAGGTCTTCAATCAGGTGTAGTTGAAGGACAGTATGTTGCAAGTCCATGGCAGCACGTTGCTAAACTTCATGAAGTTGCAAAGTATTTCACTGAGATCGGAGGAATGTGGTCTGGAAATATTTTAGCGATGGATGCTAAACAATACAATGCATTGTCTGATCAACAAAGAAAGTGGTTACACGAAGCAGCTGATGCTTATGGAGAAAAAGTAAACGAGTTGGATAACGCTTGGATTAAAAATGGTGAAGATGCAATTAAAGCATCTGCTAAAGAGTGGTATGTGCCAACAGAAGCGGAAATGACTAAGTGGAGAGCAGGTGCAATCGGTGCTTGGTTAGACGCTAAGGGTACTTTTGAACCAGAAGTAGCTAAAAGAGTACTTCTAGAACAAGGTATGGATGGATTTGTAGCTCAGTTAGAAGCAGCTGGAGCTCTATAAATCTTCAAAGAAAACTATGTGAAGACCATTTAGTTCTGTTTTAGAATTAGATGGTCTTTACCTAAAAAAAATCATAACTTATAAATATCTATGGAAAGTATTATTTTACTCGTAGTACTCCTTTTTCTAATTTTATTAGGAGCTCCTATTGGCTTTATTTTAATACTGATACCATTTGTTTATATTCTTCTCACAGATGCAGTTCCTCTTGTTTTAATTCCTAGTCAAATGTTTACCGCTATAGATTCAGTTCCATTGACCGCAATTGCATTCTTTATGTTGACGGGTGAATTAATGACAAGTGCAACTATTACTGACCGTTTAGTTGCTTTAAGTAGAGCGTTAATTGGGCGTATACGAGGGGGGTTGGCTCAAGTAAATGTACTTGTGAGTATGTTTTTTGCTGGCATGAATGGTTCTGTCGTAGCAGATACAGCTACAGTAGGAGCATTAGTTTTACCTGCAATGAAGAGAGCAGGTTATCCTGCTGCATTTTCAGCTGCGGTTACAGGTGTAAGTTCCACTATAGGAGGGATTATTCCACCTAGCATCATGATGATTGTGCTCGCAAACGCAACCGAGATTTCAATTGCGTCTTTATTTGCAGCCGGGATTGTTCCAGGTATTTTGATTGGTGTTGTGATAATGGTAATCAATCATTACTTTGCAGTTAAATATAACTTTGAGCGTAGCGATGAACCATTCTCAGTTCGTAGAGCTGGTAAAGAATTATATCGCTCTTCATTTGCTCTTTTAATACCTTTAGTATTGGTAGGTTCAGTCATGGGAGGTGTGGCATCAGTTGTTGAGGCTGGAGCTATCACTGCTTTGGTTGCTTTATTTACAGGTGTATTTGTTTATCGAACTATCAAATGGAAAGATTGTACCAGTGCTTTTCGTCGGGCATTCCGTAATTCAGCAATGGTTTTTATTATAATAGCTGCTTCAGGACCTTTTAGTTGGTTACTCACTTCACTTGGTGCAATTGGTGATCTCGAAACTTGGCTTTTAGGGTTAGCAGACTCTCCTATATTATTTATTTTGGCTTTGATATTATTCATCTTTCTTCTTGGAACGGTAATGGACTCAGCGGTTAACATTATAATTGTTGGTCCAGTATTAGTGAATGTTATGTCTCAAGCCGGCTTTCCAGAGGTGCAAGCAGCTATGGTTGTAATAGTTGGGTTCTTAATAGGATCAGTAACGCCACCAGTTGGTGTTGCCTACTTTACATCTGCAACAATAGCACAAGTCCGTCTTGAAAAGGTTGCTATCGCTTTAATTCCTTATCTGATTGGATTGTTTTTACTTTTATTTTTTATTCTTATTGTACCAGAATTAACTATGTTTCTTCCAAACCTATTGAGTAATTAATGAAATGTTAAAATTTTTGAACAGCATAGATCGTTTTATCCATCGGATGTTGGAAGCTATGTGCTCACTCTTATTAGCTGCTATGGTTGCTTTCACTCTTTACAATGTAACTATGCGATATGTTTTTAACAACCCTCCAGTTTGGGGGGACTTACTTACAGTGTTAAGTAATATTTGGTTGATGTTTATAGCGCTTTCTTTAACAGCAAGAGACAATGAACATGTAGCTTTAAACTTAATTTATGAAAAATTACCAGAAAGAGTTTCTTTATACATACGCCAGTTCTGGAAAATTATGATTATGATAATTGGTGTTGTCTTAATTATTTATGGAATTGAACTTGTAGAGGGTATGCGAGGAAAGTACTGGGAAATGTGGTATATTGAAATTAGTATGCAAGGTATTGAGTTCAAACCAAATTATATGCCCAAAAAATATGCAGTTGCCATCCTACCATTAGCTGGGTTTTTGACGACCATTGGTGCAGCTATTGGTTTTTTCAAAAAAGTTTAGTTCAAAAAGATTTATTTTTAGCCTTTGCCTCTCCAAGGGATTGTTTTATCTATTATTTTTCTTAAAGTTACATCAAACAATAGACCAAGCATACCCATTATAAATATTGTTATCCATATTACTTCATATTGAAAATATTTTTTTGCAACATTTTCAACAAAACCAATACCTGTTGTTCCAGCTAAAAATTCTGCTGCAACTAAAGTTCCCCAACACATTCCTACAGCGACTCTTATTCCGGTAAGAATTTCAGGTAAAGAGTTTGGAAATATAACATGTCTAAGTATTTGTCTTTTTGATGCTCCAAGTGAATGTGCAGCATGAATTTTAGAAAGTTGTGTCCCTGATGCTCCTGCTCTAGCTGATATAATCATGATTGATAATGAAACCATAAATAATAAAAATACTTTACCTGTATTATCAATTCCAAGAACAGAAATGATTAAAGGTGCCCATGCTAATGGTGGTACAGGTCTATATAATTCGATGAGAGGATCAAAGAAACCTTTAGCAAATCTATTTAGTCCCATGAATAAACCCAATGGCACTCCAATGATTATTCCAAATACTAATCCTAAAAATACTCTTAAGAAAGAGTCCCAGATATGACCATAAGGAACAGGTATTTTAAATAATTTAAAATCACCTGTTACGATTTTTAATACTTTTCCTTTAAAGTTTTCTTTAACAACACCTTCACTTGTGTGAACAGGATATTCACCTGGTAAAATATCAGCAATCCAATCTGGCAAAATAAATCCAATTATTGAACTTACGTCTATCATTTCTATCCAGAGAAGAGGGATATTTTTATAACCTACACTTGGTTTAGACATTAATATAAATTTATTAAATGTATCTGAAGGTTTAGGTAACCATCTTCCTGATCCTTGTTCAGAACAACTTGGTCCACTAGCAACAATTGTTCCGGCTGGAAATAAAAGAATATCAATCAATCTTAGACCAGCTTGCTCACTTTCCTGAAGGTTATCAAATTCAATAATTGCCTTTTGCATTTCATTTAGAGCATTCGGTGGATAAATACTTGCAAACTCTATTCTTCTTGCAATTTTAACAATATTTTTTGCATAATCAGATGCAATTTCTTCAGAGTCATTTAGATTTTTTCTATAAGCTTTGACTTCATCTTTTAGTTGTTTAATAGAATTTTTGAATTGTGGATTGTGATTTCTTAATTTGAAAAATTTATCATTTATGATTTTAAGTTCTTCAGCTGCTGCTTGAAATTTCAATCCTTTTGCTGTTTCAGCAACAAATGGAACTTCTATAGTATTTTCTATTGATCCTGTTCCAGATCTTACTGTAATTATACCCCATTCACCCTGTTCTGAAATTGCTTTAAGTCTATCATTTTTTTGATCATTAGTTTCAAATGGATAATCTTGCTTTTTAAAATTAGAACTTAAAAGTCTTATTTCTTTAGTCATCTCATCAATTTTGATTTTTGTATCCATTTCAATTAAATCTTCATTTGTTAAAAGAGGTATTAATTGTTTAGTCTTATTTATAAAACCAATTAAAATTGTTTTTTGTTGATTATTTAAATCTTTAGAATTCTGTATTTCAGATGTAATTTTTTTTAGATTTTTGTTCTCGATTTTAATAATTGAGGTACTTTTAAATTCTCTTTCTTCGATAGGAAATTGATATTTTAATCCTAATAACGATTCATTAATTTTTGCAACTTGACATAATTCATTTGCAGATTTTGGATAAAAACCTTTTGCAATATCCCATGAATAATAGAGCCAAACTAATAATATTGCAGCACTTCCAACAATAACCCAGTGTGTTCCTCCTTTTGCTCTTTCTGGATTACCAAATACTGCATCAACTTTTTCAGTTTGAATAAGTCTTCTCCCATAAAGTATACATCCAATAATAGATACAAAAATTAGTATTGTTACTATTTGGGTTAACATTTAATTTTCTTTCCCCATTATTTCTTCTTCCATGTTCCAAATCATGGATAATATTTCTTCACGCTTAGATGAAAATTCTTTATTCTTTTTAATTTCTCTTAAATCCTCTTTTAAACCCATTTCTGCAAAAGGAAGATTGTACTCTTTATGTATCCTGCCTGGTCTTGGCGCCATTACATATAATCTTTCACCAAGCAGTAAGGCTTCCTCTACTGAGTGAGTAATTAAAATAATTGTTTTTCCTGTTTCTTTCCAAATCTTTAGAACTAAAGATTGCATTTTTTCTCTTGTTAGAGCATCAAGAGCACCCAACGGCTCGTCCATTAATATTAAATCTGGATCATTTATAAGACATCTTGCAAGTGCAACTCTCTGCTGCATTCCTCCTGATAATTGATATGTAGGAGTATTACCAAAACCTTTTAATCCAACTATTTCTAACCATTCATCAACTTTTTTAGCTGTTTTAATTGGATCTTCTTTTTTCATTCTAAGTCCAAAATCAACATTTTCAGCAACCGTTAACCATTCAAATAAAGCTCCTTGTTGAAATACCATTCCTCTTTCTACACCAGGACCATTTATTTCATTTCCACCGAGAACAATAGAGCCAGATGTTGGTCTTAAAAATCCCGCTGCTATATTTAAAAGTGTAGTTTTCCCACAACCTGAAGGTCCTAGGACTGTAAGTAGTTCACCTTTTTTAAGAGTGAAACTTACATCTTTTAATGCATGAACAGTTTCTCCCTTAGGTGTTTTAAAGATCATATTTAGATCTTGAGAAACTAAATCACTCATAAGATAACTTTATATAAAAATTTTGTTAAAAAAAATAGGCGCTAATTTTGGTTAGCGCCTATTAAATATTTTTACTCTTTAAATTATAAAGGTAAGAAACTTGTATCTACATTTCCACCTGGAGTTCCCATTCCTTTTAAGAATGCATCAAGGTTTCCACTTTCCATAGATTGTTTAGTTTCTTCTGGAGTTAAGAATTTAAATCCACTTAAAGTTTCTTTCATATCTGCAACTTTCATTTCAGAAGCTTTAGACATAGCATTCATATCACTCTTACCTGCTCTGTATCTGTCATTTGCTTCATGAGTTACTTCTATAAAAGTTCTTAACATTCCAGGATTTTCCTTCATAAATTTATCAGTTACTGAAGTAATATCTATTCCTAGAATTCCAGCTGCTCTTGCTTCATCTACTGTTAGTAATCTTGAACCTACAGCCACTGCTGCTTTAATAGAGTTACCACCAAATAAACATGCCATTACAACATCACCACTTACTAACGCAGCAGCACCTTCTTCAGGGTCCATTTGAATTATATCCATTTTACTTCTGTCAGCCCCAACAACTTTCATACTTTCATCAAATACATACTCAGCCATTGTCCCTAGTGGAACAGCAACTTTTTTACCTTCTAATTCAGTTGCATTAGCTTTAGTAATTCCAGAAGCGTTAGATGTAACACAAGTAGTTCCGCCCATTCCGTATTCCATAGCAATATCAACTAACTTGATAGGTGCATTAGATTTTACGGCATTAATAAAAGGCACTAGACCTTGTGAATAAGATATATCAATGTCTCCAGCTAGCATTGCATCTGTCATTGCTCCACCATTTGTGAAGTTTGTCCATTTTACAGGAACTCCAAGAGCTTTAGCAAAATTCTTTTTTTGCATGTCCTCTAGATTTGGACTAGGCCATTCTAGAAAGTATGCAACCCTAACTTCATTTGCAGCAGCATTTGCAGCTGAAATTGATAGATTAAGAGCAAATAAACTTCCTAAAATAAAACTAATTATTTTCTTCATTTTATCTCCTTAATTAAATTTAATTAGTGTTATTTAAGTTCAATTTTGAATATAAGTAAATGAATTTTGTAGGCATCATAATCACAGTTAATTTGAGTGTCTAAAATAGGTTCAACTTTTGGTTGTATTTAATATTACGTAATGACATACTAAAAATGCATAGAAATTATTTTCTATTTTTTTATTTTAGTCTATGAGAGAGTAATAATTACAATTTAAAAATTTTTTATGAGTTCAGAAAAGCCACAAATACCTAATTCTTTGAATGAGCATTGGATGCCATTTTCATCCAATAGAGATTTTAAAGCAAACCCCAGATTAATCGTTGAGGCAAAAGGCGTTTATTTAAAAAATCATCAAGGTAAGACTCAAATCGATGCGAGCTCTGGATTATTTTGTAATCCGTTGGGTCATGGTAGAGAGGAAATAATTGAAGCAATTACAAAACAATTAAGAACAGTAGACTATGCTCAACCATTCCAACAAGGTTTTGGTGGATCATTTGAATTAGCAACAAGAATTTCAAAACATACACCAGGAAATTTAAATAGAATTTTTTATACTATTTGTGGGTCAACTGCAGTGGAAACAGCAATCAAAATTTCAGTAGCTTATCATAAAGCTAGAGGTGAAGGAGAAAGATTTAGATTTGTAGGAAGAGAAAGAGCTTACCACGGTATGAATATTGGAGCGACATCAGTGGGGGGTATGATTAATAATGTAAAAACTTTTGCAAGCGTTTTAATGCCAGGTGTTGTTCATATGAGACACACACATTTGCCAGAACATAAGTTTGTGTCAGGTCAACCTGAAACAGGAGCTGAAATTGCAGAAGACCTAGAGAGAATTTGTACAAATTTTGGATCAGAAAATATTGCAGCATGTATTGTTGAACCAATTGCAGGATCTACAGGAACTCTAGTTCCACCAAAAGGATATTTACAAAGACTTAGAGAAATATGTGATAAACATGGCATACTTTTAATCTTTGATGAAGTTATTACTGGATGGGGAAGAACAGGTTCTCCATTTGCATCACAAGAATACGGAGTTACCCCAGATATTATAACTATGGCAAAAGCTACGACAAATGGAATAAGTCCTCTGGGTGCAGTTGCATGTAAAGAAGAAATATATGATACGGTAATGGATGGATCACCGAAGGGCTCTATAGAATTATTTCATGGTTATACATACTCAGGAATACCTGTCTCTGTTGCAGCAGGATTAGCTGTTCAAGATATCTTTGAAAAAGAGGATATATTTAATAGAGCTAAAAATTTAGCACCATATTTCCAAGAGGGTTTGATGTCGTTAAAAGATATAGACGTTGTAGACAATATAAGAGGTTATGGAATGATGGGTGGAATTGATATTAAAATCGATAAAAAACCAGGAGCTGCAGGATTTACATGTTTTAAACATTGCTATGATGCTGGAGTAAATTTTAAAGCTACAGGAGATTGTTTAATTATTGCGCCAATGTTTATTTGTGAGAAGAAACACATCGACGAAATAATAGATAAATTAAGAACAGGGATTACAAATTACTCAAAAAGCAAAAAAAACTAATTCACTTATATGAAAATAGGTGTTCCAAAAGAAATAAAGTCCCAAGAAAATAGAATTGGCCTCACGCCTGAAAGTGTTAAAATATTAACCTCAAATGGCAATGAGGTAATGGTTGAAAATAATGGTGGTTTTGAGGCTGGATTTTATAATGAACAATATAAGTCAGCTGGTGCAAAAATTGTAGACAAAGCAGAAGATATTTTTAATGATTCTGAAATAATTGTAAAAGTAAAAGAACCTCAATCAAGTGAAGTAAAAATGATTAAAGAAAACCAAATTGTTTTTACATATTTACACTTAGCAGCTGCAAAAGAACTTACAAAAGGTTTGGTAGACTCAAAATCAGTTTGTATTGCTTATGAAACTGTAACTGACAACAATGGTAGATTACCTTTGTTAGCTCCAATGAGTGCAGTTGCTGGGAGAATGTCAGTTCAAGCAGGCGCACATTGCCTTGAAAAAAACCAAAAAGGAAGAGGACTTCTTTTGGGAGGAGCGCCTGGTGTCGATCCAGGAAATGTAGTTATATTGGGTGGAGGAGTTGTAGGTGAAAATGCAGCAATTATTGCTACAGGCATGAAAGCAAAAGTTCATATAGTAGACAAATCTGAAAAAAGACTAGATGAATTAGCTAAAAAATTTGGTGATCTTATAATACCAAAACTAAGTGATGAAACTGATTTAGAAAAATTAATTTCAGAATGTGATTTGTTGGTTGGAGGCGTTTTGATTCCAGGTGCAGAAGCACCAAAACTTGTCACAAAAAAAATGTTAAAAAATATGAAAAGAGGATCAGTAATTGTAGATGTAGCAATTGATCAAGGCGGATGTGTTGAAACAAGTAAACCGACCACATTCGCTGACCCAACATACATTGTAGATGATATTGTTCATTATTGTGTAGCTAACATGCCAGGAGGTGTTCCAAGAACATCAACAATTGCTTTAAATAAAGCAACCCTCCCTTTCTTATCTAAATTAGCTACAGATGGATATTTAAAAGCTTTAGGAGATGATCCAAATTTTTTAGCAGGTT
>CACAZG010000008.1 GCA_902536975.1 uncultured Pelagibacteraceae bacterium | reverse complement strand
ATAATGGTGGAACAGGGGCTACTCCTCAAACAAGCGTTAAATATGTCGGTATTCCATGGGAAATGGGATTAACAGAAGCAAACCAAGTTTTGACTTTAAATAAACTACGACACCTTGTTACTCTGAGAACGGATGGAGGAATTAAAACTGGAAGAGATGTAGTTATGGCAGCAATGATGGGCGCAGAAGAATTTGGTGTAGCTACTACAGCGCTAGTTGCAATGGGATGCATTATGGTAAGACAATGTCACTCTAACACTTGTCCAGTTGGTGTTTGTACTCAAGATGATGAACTTAGAAAAAAATTTACTGGCACACCAGACAAGGTAGTGAACTTATTTTCTTTTATAGCAGAAGAAGTTAGAGAAATTCTAGCAAGTTTAGGTTTTAAATCTCTTAATGAGGTTATTGGTAGAACCGACTTATTAAGACAAGTGAGCAAAGGATCACCAAATTTGGATGATTTAGATTTAAATCCTTTATTTGTACAAGCTGACCCCGGTAAAAATAAAAGATATTGTGAGAAACCTATAATTAATGTGGTTCCAGATACATTGGATCAAAAAATTTGGCCCGAGGCAGAAAACCTAATAGATAATAATTCTCCATTAGATAAAACATATGAAATAAAAAATACTGATAGAGCAGTAGGTACAAGAATTTCTTATCATTTATATAAAAAATTTGGAAATAATAAATTAGAGGAAAATACTTTTTCACTCAATTTTAAAGGTTCAGCCGGACAATCATTCGGGGCATTTGGGATTAAAGGACTTAAATTAATTTTAAAAGGAGATGCTAATGATTACGTTGCCAAAGGTTTATCAGGCGCATCTGTAATAGTTAAACTTCCTGAGGAAAGTAATTTAGTCTCAAACGAAAATACTATTATTGGAAATACAGTCTTATATGGAGCAACATCGGGAACTTTATTAGCGGCAGGACAAGCGGGTGAAAGATTTGCAGTAAGAAACTCAGGAGCAACTGCAGTAGTTGAAGGTTGTGACTCAAATGGATGTGAGTATATGACAGGAGGATCAATTGTAATATTAGGTGACGTTGGAGATAATTTTGGAGCAGGTATGACAGGTGGAATGGCTTTTGTATATGATCCAAACAATGAATTTACAAAAAAAGCAAATCCAGAGACAATTATTTGGCAAACACCCGAGACAGAGTTTTGGAAAAATAAGCTAAAGGAACTAGTCTCAAAACATTATCAAGAAACAGAGTCTAATGTTTCTAAAAATATACTGGAAAATTTTGATGTGGAGGTAAATAATTTTTTACAAGTTTGCCCTAAAGAAATGATAGATAAACTTAAAAATCCAATTACTAATAAAAGTATTGTAGGTAAAGCTAGTTAATTTTTTCAATTATTTTTTGTAGTTCTTTACAAATTATAATTAAATTTTTACTTGATGAGAGACTATGATCTCCATTCTTTATAATTAGAAGCTTTTTATCTGCTTTAGGAAAAGTTTTTAAAACCATTCTTGAGTATTTTACTGGTACTACTTCATCTTTTTGTCCGTGAACCATTGTGACAGGGATGGTGTTATTTAATTTTTTATTAAGAACTTTATTTGTAGCTTTTTTTCCATCAAAAATAAGCTGTTTAGTAATTAAGTATTCATAATCACCATTTTTAATTTTAGATATTCCCTTTTTGATTATTTCATCCTTTGTTTTTTTTGAAAATCTTTTCCACATAATTCTTGTAAGAAACTCCGGTGCAGATCCAATACCTATGAAGCCTTTAATTTGAGAACTAAAATATCTGTGCATTATCATCGAAATCCATCCACCCATACTGGAGCCAATTAGAATAAAATCATTTTTTTTTACTATTTTATTAATTGCAGTCTTAGCGTCATTTGACCATTTTGTAATATTACCTTTCGTAAACTCTCCTGAAGACCTTCCATGGCCAAAATATTCTAACGCTAAAAACCCTAATTTATTTTTAATGCTAAAGTTTAAAAATTTTTTAGGTTTGTCCCCATCTATATCTGATGCAAAGCCTGGCAAAAAAACTATGTAGAGATTTTTCTTATAATTATTTGCGATATATCTTAGTTTTTTAGATTTAGAAATTCTTAGAAATTTTTTTTTTTTCATATAAAGTAATTATATTGACTTGGTATATATTGTTATCACATGCAGTCTAAATTAAAAGTACTACAGGTAATTCCTAAGTTAGGTTATGGTGGTGCAGAAACTGGTTGTTACGACATTGCACATTACTTGCCAGAAAATAATGTTGAATCATATCTTATTACGAGCGGTGGTGAACTCCTAAAATATATTGACAGAAAAAAAGTTAAACTCATTAAACTTCCTGTTCACTCAAAAAATCCTATACTTATTTTTATAAATTCACTAATTATTTCTGCAATAATTTTAATAAATGGCATAAATATTGTTCATGCTAGAAGTAGAGCACCTGCATGGTCATGTTTAATTGCAACAAAAATTACTAAAAGAAAGTTTGTTACGACTTTTCATGGAACCTATAACTTTAAAAGTAAATTAAAAAAACTTTATAACTCGGTTATGGTTAGATCGGATTTAATTATTGCTGGATCTAACTTTATTTTTTCACATATCAAAGAAAACTACGCAGAATATCTCTCAGATAAAAAAAAATTGCTCTCTATATTTAGAGGTATAAATACAGATTATTTTGATTCTTCCACTACATTAGAAGCTGACGAAGATAAATTATTTAAGTCGTGGGACTTGATAGTTGGAAAAAAAATAATTTTGTTGCCAGGAAGACTTACAGCTTGGAAGGGCCAAGAGATGTTTTTAGAAGCATTAAGTAAAGTAAATATTCAGTTAGGTAATGACTCTTTCATTGCTGTAATTTTGGGTAATGACCAAGGTAGAGATCTATATAGGAAAAAATTAATTAGACTTGTTGAACAATATAGACTTACTAAACAAATTAGATTTATAGACCACTGTAAAAATATGCCATTAGCTTACAAAATATCTGATATTGTTGTCTCTACCTCAATCGAGCCCGAAGCTTTTGGTAGAGTTGCAGTAGAGGCCCAATCTATGCAAAAATTAATTCTTGCGAGTAATATTGGTGGATCAAATGAGACAGTTATTGATGGAAAGTCTGGAATATTGTTTGAAGCAGGTAACTCTGATGATTTATCAAAAAAAATTATACAAGTAATGAATTTTGATCCTAATGAACTTTCAAAAATGGGTAATTTTGGAAGAGAAAATGCTGTAAAAAAATTTAATGTTGAAAAAATGTGTTTTTCTACTTATTCAGAGTACAAAAAACTATTTAATTAATGCCAAATATTACATTACCAGACGGAAAAAAAATAAATTTTGAAAAAAGTATTTCAGGTTTTG
This sequence comes from uncultured Pelagibacteraceae bacterium, assembly GCA_902536975.1. GTDB lineage: Bacteria > Pseudomonadota > Alphaproteobacteria > Pelagibacterales > Pelagibacteraceae > Pelagibacter. The sequence continues at coordinate 27,929 of CACAZG010000008.1, read as the reverse complement.
AGGTTGCTGAAAAAATTAGTAAATCTTTATCAAAGCAGGCATTATTAATCAGTGTTGATGGAGAATTAAAAGATTTAAATCACAATATTTCAAAAGACTCCTCAATTAAGATATTTACCTCAAAAGATAAAGAGGGATTGGAAACTATAAGGCATGATACTGCACATATATTAGCTATGGCAGTTCAAGAATTGTTTCCAGGAACACAGGTAACAATAGGTCCTGTTATTGAAGATGGATTTTATTATGATTTCGCTAGAAAGGAACCTTTTACCTCTGAAGATCTAGAAAAAATAGAGAATAAAATGAGAGAAATTGTAGATAGAGACGAAAAAACGTACAGAGAAGTTTGGAAAAGAAATGATGCAATTGAACATTTTAAAAAAAAGGGAGAAATATATAAAGCAGAAATAATAGAGAGCATTCCAGAGGGCGAGGAAGTATCTTTATATTTCCATGGTGATTGGCATGATTTGTGCAGAGGTCCCCACTTAACTTCTACTGGTAAAATTGGAAAATATTTTAAATTAACAAAAGTCTCTGGTGCTTATTGGAGAGGCGATTCAAACAATGAAATGTTACAAAGAGTTTATGGTACCAGTTGGTCCACTCAAAAAGAGTTAGACGATTATTTAACAAGAATTGAAGAAGCAGAAAAGAGAGACCATAGAAAAATTGGTAAGGAAATGGATCTGTTTCATTTCAGAGAAGAGAGTCCTGGATCAGTATTTTGGCATCAAAAAGGATGGAACTTATTTCAGAAACTTATTTCTTATATGAGAATGAAGCAAGAAACTGCAGGATATCAGGAAATAAATACTCCAGAAATATTAGATCGATCACTTTGGGAAAAATCTGGTCACTGGGAAAAATTTGGTGCAAATATGTACACTTCTACTACTCCTGATGAAAAAGTTTTTGCTATAAAACCAATGAATTGTCCTGGTTGCGTTCAAGTCTTTAATCAAGGTTTAAAAAGTTATAGGGATTTACCATTGAAAATGTCAGAATTTGGAAAAGTTCACAGATATGAACCTTCTGGAGCTCTTCACGGATTATTACGTGTTAGGGCATTCACCCAAGATGATGCACATATTTTTTGTACAGAAGAGCAAATCACAGATGAATGTTTGAGCGTAACAAATTTAATTTTGGAAATTTATAAAGACCTAGGATTTGAAGATGTAATTTTGAAATATTCTGATCGACCAGACTTAAGAGTCGGGGATGATAAAGTTTGGGATAAATCAGAGGCAGCATTATTAGAGGCTATAAAAGCAACAAAATTAGAATACTCAATAAATAAAGGTGAAGGTGCTTTTTATGGTCCTAAGATAGAATTTGTTTTAAGGGATGCAATTGGAAGAGATTGGCAATGTGGAACTTTACAGGTTGATCTTAATTTACCAGGTAGATTAGGTGCATCTTTTGTAGATAGTGACGGAAACAAAAAAGTACCAGTTATGTTACACAGAGCTTTATTTGGATCATTAGAAAGATTTATAGGAATTTTAATTGAAAATTATTCTGGAAAGTTACCGTTTTGGCTTTGTCCAGTCCAAACTATAGTTATCCCAATCTCAAGTGATTTTGATGAGTATGCAAAACAAGTAAATAATAAATTAAAAAAAGTAGGTTTAAGTTCTGAAGTTGATTTAAAAAATCATAATTTGAATTACAAAATTAGGGAACATTCATTAACTAAAGTCCCAATGCTACTAATATGTGGAAAAAAAGAAGTTGACAGTAACACAGTAACTATTAGAAGATTGGATTCTAAAAAACAAGAAACTATGGAATTAAAAGAATTCTTAAAAAAATATTCTGCTTTAAACAAAGCACCTTCAATTTAAGTGGCAGATTTTAAACAAAACTATTTTCAGAAAAGAACTAAACCTAAAGGCCCTAGAACTAACCAAAGGATTACTTCTCAAGATGTTCAAGTCATCGCAAGCGACGGAGACAACTTAGGTATTCTAAATTTACAAGATGCAATTAGTAGGGCAAAAGAAGAAGGTTTAGATTTAATAGAGATTGCTCCAAATGCAAAACCTCCTGTATGCAAAATTATGGATATGGGAAAATATAAATATGATACTCAAAAAAAAGCAAATAAAGCAAAGAAAAAACAAAAAAAAATTGAGTTAAAAGAAATTAAGTTAAGACCTGTTACAGAGGTACATGATTATACTTTTAAAATAAAAAATGCTCAAAAATTTATTGCTAAGGGGGATAAGGTAAAATTTACAATAAGATTTAAAGGTAGAGAATTACAGCATTCAAGTTTGGGTAATGAGTTAATGGATAAGATCAAACAAGATATGGAGACTGTTGGACGAGTTGAGCTCCAGCCTAAGTTTGATGGTAAACAAATGATTATGGTTATCCAGCCTTTATAAGCTTAATTTCTAGTTGTAAATTAATATTAATATTTGTATAACCCCTCAAAAATTATGCCTAAATTAAAAACAAAAAGTTCAGCAAAAAAAAGATTTAAAATATCAGCCAAAGGTAAAGTTATAACTGCACAAGCTGGTAAAAGACATGGTATGATTAAGAGAACCAATTCACAGATAAGAAAACAAAGAGGCACTACGGTAATGTCTAAACAAGATGGTAAAATAGTTAAATCTTATATGCCGTATAACCTAAGGGGATAATATGGCTAGAGTAAAAAGAGGTGTAACAAGTAGAGCTAAACATAAAAAAGTATTAAAAGCTGTTAAAGGTCAGTGGGGCAGAAGAAAGAATACTATAAGAGTAGCTAGACAAGTAATGGAAAAAGCAATGCAGTACGCTTATAGAGATAGAAGAAATAAAAAAAGAGACTTTAAATCACTTTGGATACAAAGAATTAACGCTGGAGTAAGATCTGAAGGTTTAACATATTCTAAATTTATTAATGGCCTAAGTAAAACAGGTATTAAAATAGATAGAAAAATACTCGCTGAAATAGCTTACGATAATCCAGAAGCATTTAAAACTATAGTTAAAAAAGCTCAAGCAGCATTAAACTAATTTTCATTGTTGTTTTTCTAGAGTTAACAAATATTCTACGAATATGTCCGATATAAAAAAAATTAAAAATGAATATTTAAAAAAATTAGACAACAATCTAGACTTAAAAAGTGTAAATCAAATAAAAACCGAATTGTTTGGTAAAAATGGACAAATTTCTAATTCTTTTAAAACATTAGGCTCATTACCAAATGATGAGAGAAAAAAATTTGCATCAGACTTAAACTCAATAAAAGATGAATTACAAGAAAAAATAAATTCTAAACTTCAAGAAATTGAAATTAAAGAGATTAACTCTAAACTTGAGAATGAAAAATTAGATGTTACTTTACCTGAGAGAGAAATAAATCAAGGAAAAATACATCCTGTTTCGCAAGTTATTGATGAGATATCCTCAATATTTTCTGAAATCGGCTTTAGTGTAGAAGAAGGGCCAGATGTAGAGAATGAGCATTATAATTTTACTGCATTAAATACTCCTGATAATCATCCAGCAAGAGATATGCATGACACTTTTTATTTAGACAATAAAAAAGAAATATTATTAAGAACCCATACATCTCCTGTACAAGTCAGGACAATGTTGAAAGGAAAACCTCCATTTAAGATCATAGCTCCTGGAAGAACTTATAGATCTGATAGTGATCAAACACATTCACCAATGTTTCATCAAGTTGAAGGACTTCATATTGATAAAGATATAAATATGGGGCATTTAAAAGGCTGTTTAAACTACTTCATAAAATCTTTTTTTGAAGTTGATAAAATTAAAATGAGATTTAGACCTAGTCATTTTCCTTTTACTGAACCATCTGCAGAAGTTGATATTGGTTACGAGTTAAAGGACGGAAAAATAGTTATTGGTGAGGGTGATAAATGGTTAGAAATTCTTGGATGTGGAATGGTACATCCAAATGTCTTGAAAAATGTAAATGTAAATCCAGATAAATACCAAGGTTATGCTTTTGGAATAGGAATTGATAGACTTGGAATGTTGAAATACGGTATAAATGATTTAAGAGCTTTTTTTGAGACTGACTACAGATGGCTTAATCATTTTGGGTTTGATCCGTTGGACGTTCCTTCAAATTATAGAGGTCTAAGCAGATGAAATTTACAATGAATTGGTTAAAGGCACACCTTGAAACCAAGCATAAAGATACTCAGATTATTGATAAATTGACTGATGTTGGACTTGAAGTTGAAAGCTTTGAAAAAATTAGCTCTGATTTAGATGATTTTAAAGTGGCACAAATTATAAGTACTGAACAACATCCAAATGCTGATAGACTAAGGGTATGTGATGTAGATATAGGCCAACAAAATATTGTTAAAGTTGTTTGTGGAGCACGAAACGCTAAAAAAGGACTTTTGACTGTTTATGCTGGTCCTGGATCAGTAATTCCAAAAAATAATATGAAACTTACGGTCAGTAAGATTAGAGGAGTAACTTCATATGGGATGCTATGCTCGGAGTCAGAATTAAAATTATCAGATGAAAGTGAAGGAATAACAGAGCTAAAACCAAGTAAATACTCAGACAAAATAGGTAAAAATTATTTTAAAAATAATACTGAAAAGGTTGTTGATTTATCAATAACACCAAATCGACCTGATTGTTTAGGAGTCAGAGGAGTAGCTAGAGATTTAGCTGCAGCAGGAGCTGGTAAATTAAAAAGTATTTCACTTAAAAACATCAAGAAGGATGGATCACAAAATATAAAAGTTTCAATTACTAAGGATAAAAATCAAGGTTGTACAATTTTTGCGAGTTGTCTCATAAAAGGAGTAACCAATAAAGAAAGCCCAAAATGGTTGAAAGAAAAAATTGAGTCCCTTGGTCAAAAACCAATTTCAGCAATTGTAGATATTACCAATTATGTCATGTTAGATTTTAATAGACCTCTACATGCATATGATGCAGATAAAATTGATAAAGAAATTATAGTAAGAAACTCAAAAAAAGGTGAAACTTTTGAAGCCCTAGATAACAAGGAATATAAATTAGATGATGGAATGTGCGTTATATCTGATCAATCTGGTGTTTTAGGTTTGGGAGGGATAATTGGAGGAACACGTTCTGGTACTGAATTAAAAACAAAAAATATTTTATTGGAGTCTGCATACTTTATACCAAGATCAATAAGAAAAACTTCAAAATTACTTAATATTGATACTGATGCTAAATTTAGATTTGAAAGAGGAATTGACCCTCAATCTGTAGAAATAGGTTTGCTAAAAGCTTCTGAATTAATTTCAGAAATTTGTGGGGGGAAGATTAGTAAATTTGATATTCAACAAATTAAAAAATATAAAAACTCTGAAATTAAATTTGATATTTCTTTATTTGAAAAAATAACAGGTTTTAAAGTTAAAGAAAAAGAAATCATAAAAATTTTGAACGATCTAGGTTTTAAAGTCTCAAAAAAAAATTCAGAATTAAAACTAACAATTCCTTCTTGGAGACCTGACATAAGTCAACCGATAGATATAGTTGAAGAAGTTGTAAGAATAAAAGGTTATGATAATATTAAAACTATTGAGCCAAAGAAAAATAGACTTAAGGATACATTAAATAAACAACAAAAACTCTTTCATTTTTTACAGCGTTCAGTAGCTTCAAAAGGTTATCTTGAGACTGTTACTTGGTCATTCACAGACTCAAAAATAAATAATCATTTTAAAGAAAATTTAAATGAAATAAAAATAGTAAATCCAATAAGCTCAGATTTAGATGTTTTAAGAAATTCAATTTTTTCAAATTTAGCTATTTATTTAAAGAAAAATTTAGATAGAGGTTTCAAAGATATTTCGTTTTTTGAGATTGGACCAATTTTTAAAAATAAACAGCCTGGAGAACAGTTGACTGTAATAGGTGCAATAAAATCGGGGAAAATTTCAAGATTAAACTGGAATGAAAAAGAAAGATCAGTTGATATTTTTGATATAAAAAAAGATTTAATTCAAACATTAATGGAAGCTGGATATGATAAACAAAATTTTTTTATAAGAGATAAATCTCCTACGTACTATCACCCAGGAAAATCTGGTTCAGTTTATCTTGATAAGGATGATATTGATCCTGTTGCATATTTTGGAGAACTTCATCCAAATATTGTTAAGAAGCTTGATATAAAAACTGAAAGAGTTGTTGGTTTTGAAATCTATATTGATTATTTAAAAGATAATAAAGTTAAACTAAAGGATAGAAAGTCCAATTTTGAATATTCAGATTATCAAAAATCAGAAAGAGATTTTGCTTTTGTTGTAGATAAAAATTATAAAGCACAAGATTTAATAGAAATTATATCATCAATTGATAAAAATCTAATAAGATCAATTAAAATTTTCGATATTTATGAAGGTGAAAACATTCCTACTGGAAAAAAATCAATAGCTCTAAATGTTACAATTCAATCATCAGAGAAAACATTAGAGGAAAATGATCTTGAAAATATTAACAAATTAATTATTTCAACTGTTGAGTCTAAGTCAGGTGCAAAAATTAGATCCTAAATGTCTACAAAAATCGATAATATAAGAAATTTTGCAATCATTGCACATATTGACCATGGAAAGTCGACTATAGCTGATAGAATAATACACAGATGTGGAGGTTTATCAGATAGAGAAATGAAAGCTCAAGTCCTAGATTCAATGGATATTGAAAGAGAGAGAGGAATTACAATTAAAGCTCAAACAGTAAAATTAAATTATAAATCTAAAGATGGGAAAAATTATATTCTTAATATTATAGATACGCCAGGGCATGTTGATTTTAGTTATGAGGTTAGTAGATCTCTTTATGCTTGTGAAGGATCGATATTAATTGTAGATAGCACACAAGGTGTTGAAGCTCAGACTCTAGCTAATGTTTATCAGGCACTCGATATAAACCATGAAATAATACCAGTATTAAATAAAATTGATTTACCTGCTTCAGACATTGATAGAACAAATAAACAGATTGAGGATGTAATAGGTATTGATACATCAAATGCAGTGCCCTGCTCTGGAAAAACTGGCGAAGGCATTGATGATATTTTGGAGCAAATTATAAATACTTTACCTGCACCGAAAGGTGAAAAAGATCAAAAATTAAAGTGTTTATTAGTAGATAGTTGGTATGACACTTATCTGGGAGTAGTGATTCTAGTCAGAGTAATAGATGGGAAGATTAAGAATAATATGAAAATTAAAATGATGTCTACAAATAATGAGTATTTTGTAGAGAAAGTTGGTGTTTTTACTCCTAAACCAAAGGATATTGAGGAACTTAATTCTGGAGAAATTGGTTTCATAACAACTGGAATTAAAGTTTTATCAGAAACAAAAGTTGGAGATACAATTTGTGATGCTTCAAAACCACTAACCGAAATACTCCCAGGATTTAAACCAAGTAAACCTGTAGTTTTTTGTGGACTTTTTCCTGTTGATAGTTCTGAATATCAAAAATTAAAAGATGGCTTGGCTAAACTAAAATTAAATGACTCAAGTTTTTCATTTGAACCTGAATCTTCATCAGCTTTAGGGCTAGGTTTTAGGTGTGGTTTTTTAGGCTTACTTCATTTAGAAATTGTTACTGAACGACTCGAGAGAGAATTTGATATTAATTTATTAACCACAACGCCAGGTGTAGTATATAAAATACATTTGAATAATGGCGAAGTGAGGGATTTACAAAACCCTTCAAGTTTACCTGATCCAACATTAATACAATATATTGAGGAGCCGTGGATAAAAGCTACAATTATTACTCCTGATCAGTATCTCGGGCCAATAATAAAAATTTGCCAGGATAAAAGAGGAATTCAAACAAATTTAAGTTATTCAGGAAACAGAGCAGTCGTAAATTATGAAATACCACTAAATGAGGTTGTGTTTGATTTTAATGACAGATTAAAATCTATGACAAGTGGTTATGCAAGTTTTGATTATGAAATAATAGGTCATAGGGAAGGTGATCTTGTAAAAATGGGAATTCTAGTAAATTCTGAACCAGTAGATGCATTAGCAATGATGATTCATAAAGACTTTGCTCAAAAAACTGGAAGAGAAGTTTGTGAAAAATTAAAAGATCTAATTCCAAGACACAATTTCATGATACCAGTTCAAGCAGCTATTGGAGGAAAGATTATTGCAAGAGAAACAATTAAAGGTTTTAAAAAAGATGTATTAACAAAAATTCATGGAGGTGGAGCTGTTGATAGAAAGAGAAAATTACTTGAAAAACAGAAAAAAGGTAAAGCTAGAGCTAAACAATTTGGAAAAGTTGAGATACCACAAGAAGCATTTATAGGTGTACTAAAAATATCTAAGGAGAAATAAATGGAGAGGTGGCCGAGCGGTTGAAGGCGCACGCTTGGAAAGCGTGTATAGGGGAAACTCTATCATGGGTTCGAATCCCATTCTCTCCGCCACTAACTTTTGCTAAAAAAATGGGCATTATTGAAAAAAAACTAAAAATAGAAATTTTTTTTAAAAAAACGAGAATAAATGTTGAAATAGAACACTAATTTAAGCTCTTTAATTTTAGCAATTTTATTAAAAATTTTAAAAATGGTATAAATGTTCACTTCCTTAAAAAAAATTAATGATAAAAAATAATTTAAATACTTATCAAGCTGACTCAATTAAAGTTTTAAAAGGTTTAGAAGCTGTAAGAAAAAGACCTGGGATGTATATTGGGGACACAGACGATGGCACTGGATTACATCACATGGTTTATGAAGTTGTCGATAACTCTATTGATGAGGCATTAGCAGGCTATTGTAAAAAAATTATAGTTAGTATGAATTCTGATGGCTCAATTACTGTCGAAGATGATGGAAGAGGTATACCAGTAGATATTCATAAAGAGGAAAAAAAATCTGCTGCAGAAGTAATCATGACACAATTACATGCAGGAGGAAAGTTTGATCATGACTCATACAAGGTTTCAGGAGGTTTGCATGGTGTAGGTATCTCTGTAGTAAATGCTCTTTCACATAAATTGGAATTATATATTGAAAGAGATGGAAAAAAACATTTTGTTGAGTTCATAAATGGCGAAGCAAAAATTCCATTAAAAATTATTGGTAAGTCAAAAAACACAGGCACAAAAATAAATTTTATACCTTCGAAAGAAATATTCTCATCAACTAAGTTCAGTTTTACAGTTATTCAAAAAAGAATGCGCGAGTTAGCTTTTTTAAATAAAGGAATAAAAATTATATTGAATGACTTGACACAAAAAAAAACAAAATCTTTGGAGTTTAAATTTGAAGGAGGAATAAATCAATTTGTTGAGTATCTAGATCATAAAAGAGAAAAATTAAAAAATAAAAATGACAATGATCTATTTAGAAAGCCAATTTATATTGAAGGAATTAAAAATAACGTAGATGTGCAATGTTCTTTACAATGGAATTCAGGATATAATGAAGACGTGTATCCGTACACAAATAATATTTATCAAAAAGATGGTGGGACTCACCTATTAGGTTTTAGAAGTGCTTTAACAAGAGTAGTCAATAAATATGCCTCTGAGCAAAATTTATTAAAAAAAAGTAAAGTCTTATTATCAGGAGATGATGTAAAAGAGGGTTTAACTTGTGTTCTATCTGTTAAAATTCCAGACCCTAAATTTTCTTCTCAAACAAAAGATAAATTAGTTTCATCAGAAGTAAGAAACATTGTAGAAGGAATTGTAAATGAAAAATTGTCAATTTGGTTTGACCAAAATCCCTCAGTCTCAAAGATAATTTTAACAAAAATAATTCAGGCAGCAGTAGCCAGAGATGTTGCTAAAAGAGCCAGAGAAAACGTAAGAAGAAAGGGAGCTTTGGAGCTTACCGGGTTGCCTGGAAAACTTGCAGATTGTCAAAATTCAAAGCAAGAAGGGACAGAATTATTTATTGTAGAGGGAGATTCAGCAGGAGGATCTGCTAAGCAGGGTAGAAATAGAGAGTATCAAGCAGTTTTGCCACTGAGAGGAAAAATATTAAACACATTCACTGAAATTAATGGAAATAAAAAAAATAATGGTCTGAACGATTTAAGAACAAAATCATTATCAAAAATGATCTCTTCAAATGAAATAGTTACATTAATTAATGCCCTTGGACTAGATCCAAAAATAGAGGAAATAAACTTGGAAGATTTAAGGTATGGAAAAATTATAATAATGACAGATGCAGATGTTGATGGTTCACATATTAGAGCATTACTTTTAACTTTTTTTAATAATATTCCATTCAATAAATTAATAGAAAAAGGTCATGTATATTTAGCTCAACCACCGCTTTTTAAAATCAATAAGGGTTCTAAGGGCATTTATATAAAAGATGAGAAGGATCTTGAAAACTATATAGTCAATAATTCTAAAGACCTAAAAAAAGTAAAGAAAAATTCAAAAGATTTTGAAAAAGTGATGCAAATAGAAAAATCTAAACTCAATATTCAAAGATTTAAAGGATTGGGTGAAATGAACCCTGAAGAATTGTGGAATACTACACTAAATCCCGAAACAAGAAATCTCCTTCAAGTGCAGTATTCAAAAAATCTGCAAAAAGACCAAAACCTGATTCAAACTTTAATGGGTAGTGATGTTGCATCCAGAAAAGATTTTATTGTTGATAATGCTATAAATGTAGTAAATTTAGATATTTAATGGAGTTAAGTATTAATTCCAAATCATCACATTTAAATAAAACAACATATATTAAACTCAGATGGATAGGTATAATTGGACAATTCATAACTATCAACACAGTTGCATTTATTTTTAAATTTGAATTTAATTTTATAGTTGCAAATACTGTAGTATTGTTGGGAGCACTAAGTAATATTTTCTTATTATATTTCTTTAACAAAAATCAACTACAAGAAAATATATCTTTGATTTTTCTGATACTTGATATTTTACAATTAAGCTTTCTACTTTATTTAACAGGTGGTATAATAAACCCTTTCTGTATATTTTTAATAATCCCTAGTATATTTGCTTCAAACAGTCTAAGTATTAAAACAAATATTTTATTGATATTTTTGACTATTTCGTCAATTGTAGTTCTTACTTTTATTCATCAAGAGTTACCTTATCCATTAAATACTTATATATTCAACAACTACTACTATTATTCAGTTCCTATAGCCCTTATAGTTGCTGTAATTTTTCTTAATTTTTTTGCCCTAACGTTTGGAAACGAGTCTAAAATTAGAAAGGAAGCACTGGATAAAATTCAAGAAGTTATTTCTAAAGAACAAGAATTAGTATCTCTCGGAGGACAAGCTGCTGCAGCAGCTCATTCTTTGGGCACTCCATTATCGACAATAAAGATTATTTCTCAGGATTTGTATAATAACTTCAAAAATAATAAAGATTTAAAAAAAGATATCGAGTTACTTGTAAGTCAAGTTGATAGATGTAATGAAATCCTAAAAAAATTATCTGTAAATCCTGAAATAGAGGATGATTTTATAGATAAAAATATTAGTTTGCATGATTATGTTAAGGAAATTACTAATTCATTTAAAGAGATTTCAGATAAAAATTTTATTATTAATACTGAGCAAAACTATAATTCATTTGAAATTTTAAAATCAATTGAAATAGTTTATGGGATCAGAAATTTTGTTGGAAATGCCAATAAATTTTCAAAAAAAAATATTTATATTTCTATCACTAGTGATAGTGAAAATTCTTCGATATCTATAGAAGATGATGGGTTGGGATTTCCAAAAGATATTCTAGCAAAAATTGGTGAACCCTACATTAAGTCTATTCAGTCAAAAAACCAATCTAAAGCGGGCCTAGGTTTAGGAATATTTATTGGTAAAACTTTATTGGAAAAAAATAAAGCTAAACTTTTAATTAGGAATTCAGAGACTAGAGGTGGAGCTGAAATTAAAATAGAGTGGTCTAACAAAGATTTAAAAACTATTTAATGAAGTTTTTTGTTTTCAAACAGTCCACTTAATTGATCTATCATAACATCACCTAGTTCCTGTACATCTGAAATTTTAATGGCTTTATCATAATATCTAGATACGTCATGACCAATTCCTATAGCCAATATTTCAATATCACTTTTTGTTTCAATAAACTTAACAATTTTTTTCAAATTTTTTTCTAAAAAATCTCCTGAATTGACAGATAAAGTTGAATCATCTACTGGTGCACCATCTGAAATAACCATGAGTATTTTTCTTTCTTCTTTTCTCTTTTTAAGTCTATTAAATGCCCAAGATATTGCTTCCCCATCTATATTTTCTTTCAATATGCCCTCTTTTAACATTAATCCCAAATTTTTTTTAGATTGTCTCCAATGAGAATCGGCACTCTTGTAAATAATGTGTCTAAGATCATTAAGCCTTCCAGGGTTTTTTATTTTTCCTGTTTTATTCCATTCTTGACGGCTTTTTCCACCCTTCCAATTTTTAGTAGTAAATCCAAGTATTTCAACTTTAACTGAGCATCTTTCCAAGGTCCTAGACAAAATATCTGCACAAATTGCAGCTATTGTTATTGGCCTTCCTCGCATCGATCCTGAGTTATCAATTAATAGTGTAACGACTGTATCCTTAAAATCTAAATCTTTTTCTTTCTTAAATGATAGTGAATTATATGGGTCTATAATAATTCTTGGTAATTTTGAACTATCTAACAAACCTTCTTCAAGATCAAATTCCCATGACCGATTTTGTTTTGCCATTAATTGTCTTTGTAACTTGTTCGCTAATTTAGTAATTAAATCTTGAAAACTTGTAAGTTGTTGGTCTAAATTTTTTCTTAGTTTTTGAATTTCTTCATTAGACTCAAGACTTTCTGCTTTAGCGATCTCGTCAAACTCTTTTGTAAATATTTTATATTCTTTATCGCTAATTCCCAAATTCTTTTTTTGAATTACATTTTCAGATTCCATATCGTCATTATTTTCGCTAGCAAGTTGTTCATCAAGTCTAAATTCATTTACATCATCCTCACTGTCCATTCCTTGAGTTATATTTTCATCTTCACTTGTTTTTTTAGAGTTGTCATTTTCTTTATCCTCATTATTATTTGAATTATTTTTATCCTCTGTATCGTCCTTATCTTGATTTTCTTTTTCAGCTGACTCATCATTTTCAAATATATCCATACTTTGTAAAATTTCTGAAAATTTAGCATTATAAAGTTCTTGATTTTCTAAATTTTGATTTAAAAAATCTAAATGTTTTTCTATAGACTTATTAAAATCATTTTCCCAAAATTTAAGAATTTCTAGATTTCCAGGACTTAATTCCACGTTAAAAAATCTGTTTGTCATATAGATTTCAAAAGCATCAATTATATTTGTATCTTCTTTTTTTGTGATTTTTTCGTATTTAAGATTTTGAAGTTTGTATTTGTAATTATCTTTGAAATTTTTTGAAATACCCTTTAACATTGATGAACCTAGTAACTCATATCTAATTTTTTCTGTAAGTTGATATAACGTTCTGCAAGACGGATTTTGAGGGTTATTTTTTTCCAACAATTTTCTATTTGAAAATCTTTTTTTTAAAGCCTCGGAATCTGTTTCAGCTCTTAGTTTCTTAAATTGATTTTTGTCTGTAATATTGTCAATTTCTCCAATACTATGTTCTTTTTCATCATTTTTTTTATTTTTAGTTACTTTGTAGTCTTCAGAAATAACTTTGTAAGTTGATTGTAGTGCTTGTTTAAACTTTTCTTTAATGCTGTCTTCTTTATTCATCAAATTTGAATATTAATCATCGACTCTGGTAACTCTTCACCAAAACATCTTTGATAATATTCAGCAATTGTATTTTTTTCTGCATCATCACATTTATTTAAAAATGTTACCCTAAATGCATATCCAATATCTTTAAAGATTTCTGAATTTTCTGCCCAGTGTAATACAGTTCTAGGACTCATCACAGTTGATATATCGCCTGCGATAAAACCTTTCCTTGTAAGTGAAGCTACTTTAATCATATTTGAAACTTGCTCTTTTCCTTTTGTATTATTTAAATTTTTATTTTTACTTAATATTATCTCCATTTCTTTTTCTAAGCTAAGATAGTTTAATGTAGATACAATATTCCATCTATCCATTTGACCTTGATTAATTTGCTGTGTTCCATGATACAAGCCTGTGGTGTCGCCTAAACCAACAGTATTTGTTGTCGCAAAAAGTCTAAAAAATTTGTTTTGTTTAATAACTTTATTTTTATCCAATAAAGTGAAACTTCCTTCAGACTCCAATACTCTTTGAATAACAAACATTACATCTGGTCTCCCTGCATCATATTCATCAAATACTAGTGCTACCGGGTTTTGAATTGACCAGGGGAGTATTCCTTCCTTAAACTCAGTAACTTGTTTTCCATCTTTAATTACAATAGAATCTTTTCCTATTAAATCAATTCTACTGACATGACTATCAAGATTAATTCTTATGCATGGCCAGTTTAGCCTAGCAGCTATTTGTTCAATGTGAGTTGATTTTCCTGTTCCATGATATCCTTGTATTAATACTCTTTTGTTAAACGAAAATCCTGACAAAATAGCAAGAGTTGTATCTTTATCGAATTTGTAAGTTTTATCAATTTCTGGCACATACTCACTAGATTTAGAAAATGCATCAACCTCCATATCACTTTCAATGTTAAATGTTTGTTTAATAGATAATTTAATATCTGGAGTATGATTAATATTTGGCGTCAATTTTTTCCTTATATGTATTTTTTAATTGCGTGTAAGCTAAAGTAATTAATTTTAACTTGTCTTCAAATTTTTTATTTCCAGCATTCATATCAGGGTGAAATTTTTTGACAAGTTTTTTAAATTTTTCTTGAACTTTCTCCCATTTTAGCCCAACACTGATTCCTAATATATTAAAAGCTTTTATATCATTATTATTAAACTTAAATTTATTCATATTATTAAAATCATTATTAAATTTAAATTTATCCATTTCATCTTTTAGAGCATTACTCCAAAGAACTTTGAAAAAATTATCAGATGAACTAAAGCTTTGTGTTGGTTTGTGCCACGTCATATCAGATCTCAAAAAATCAATTATTTGTTGATCATTCATACCTGAAAAATAATTCCAGTTTTTGTTGAATTCTTTAACATGTTCTAAACACAACAATCTATAATTTTTACTGTTATCTTTCTCCTTTGGTGCTTTATATAGTCCTTCTTCTGAACAATTATTCCAATCACAAATATTTTTCATGATATATAATACTCTATAACATGAATATTAATAAACTTATTGAAATTATTGAAAAAAAGATTTTGTCGCAGGATTGTATTTCAAAAGTTAAAGTTGAGGATAAATCTTTTCTTCATAAAAACCATAAATCAAATGTAGATGGGAAATTTCATATTTTACTTTATATAGAGTCTAATGAGTTAAAAAAAAAGAATAAATTGTATTCAACGAGATTTATTTACAAAATTCTAGAAAATGAACTTAAGTATTATATTCATTCTTTACAAATAAAATTAGTTTAAGCTATTTATTATGTATTTTTTCAAATTTGATGAATTAATTTGAAAATCTAATTTAATTTTTCCAAAATCTTTAATTAAAATTAGATTTATATTATTCGAATTATTTTTTTTATCATTTTTCATATAATTAAGAATTCTTGATGCATGTTTTTTTTTTAAAAAACTTTTTATTTTTGGGTTCATCCCAATTTTATCAATATGATTTACAATAGTATTAAATGTTTGTTTTGATATAAAACTCTTTTTTAAACTGAATTCTGCCGCACTCTTAATGCCTAAAATTACTGCTTCTCCATGATTTAACTTTTTTGAAAAACCTAAGGTTGACTCATAAGCATGAGCAAAAGTATGACCTAAATTTAACACTTTTCTAAAATTCTTTTCTCCCTCATCTTTTTGTACTACCATTTTTTTTAAATTACAGCTTTTTATAATTGATTTTTCAATGAATGGTGATTTTAGCTCTAAAATTTTTTTTAAATTTCTATCTAGGTATAGAAAGCTAGAATAACTTTCTATAATACTGCTTTTTAATATTTCAGCATATCCACAAATAATTTCTCTTTTAGGTAAAGAGTTTAAAATATTTATATCAGATATTACTAAATCTGGCTGGTAAAAACTTCCAATTAAATTTTTTCCAAATTTGTTATTTACACCAGTTTTTCCTCCTATTGATGAGTCAACTTGAGAGAGTAATGTTGACGGAATGTTTATAAATTTTAAACCCCTTTTAAAAGTACTTGATGCAAATCCAACTATATCACCTATAATTCCTCCACCAAAAGAAATAACACAATCCTCACGATTAAATCTATTTTTGAACAAAATATCATGGATTTTGTTAACAGTATTATAATTTTTATTTTTCTCAGATGCTATGACATCCATAGAAAAAATTTTTTTTGATCGTAAATTTTGATAAAGAATTTTCTTAAAGTTATTGGGAATATTTTTGTCTGTTACAATTAAACACTTCTCAAAAGATAAATTATTAATTTTTAAAATTTTATTAATTTTATTGATTAAGTTTCTTCCAATTATAATTGAATAGTCTTTTGTATTTGTTTTAATTTTAATTTTAGTTATTTTCATAAATGTATTTTATTTTATTTATTATCTGAATCTTGTCCAACTTTTCACAATTAATTTTATAATCAGATAATTCATAAATTTTTGATCTTTCCCTTATTAAATTGCTAATTTGATCCCTCGAAAGTCTCATGACCAAAGGTCTTTTTTTACTCTTGTATATTCTATTAACTATCGTTTCATTTTTCCAATTAAGCCAAAATGATATACAAGTTTTAAATGATAATTTTCTGATAGATCTATTAATAAAACCCCCACCTCCTAGAGAAATTACTGAATTATCAGATTTAAGATACTGTAATGATATTTTTTCTTCAACTTTACGAAAATAGTTTTCTCCATATTCTTTAAAAATATCTGATATATTTAAATCTTCATTTTCCTCAATTTTTTGGTCAATATCTATAAAATTTATATTTAATTTTTTTGATAAAATTTTACCAATTGAAGATTTTCCGGAACCCATCATTCCAATTAATACAATGTTTTTTTTTGATTTCATGAGTTTATATATATTGAAAAAACACAAATATGTCTTATTTTGAAATTATTAAATTATATGCAATTTACAAAAAAAACAAGTAAAGACAAAATTTTTAGTTTAAGTTTTTTTTTAAAAATTTTAGCTGTTATTTTTGCAATTATTTTTGGTTTTATCATAATTAATAATATTAATTTGCCTGCACCAGTTAAACAAATTGAAAAAACCTTACCAAATGAAAATTTCAAAACAATTAAGTAAAATTTTAATTTTTACATTTTTTATTTTATTAGCTAAATCGGCTACGGCCCAGGAAATAAAAGAGATTTGGTCTGAGATAGAAAAAAAAGATATCTCTAATAATGATTCAAAAAATAATGATAATAGCACAAGTGTCGTAAATCAAGTTGGAGGTGTTAAAGTAAAACTTTCTGATGAAAATATTCTAGTAGATCAAAATTTAGATAACTCTAATAGTTTGTTGTCTGGATTATTTGACCCTGATGACAACGATTTGAAACTTGATATGTGGTCAAAAACAGATGGAGCAGCAATTAAAAATCAGCTTGACAGAATACAGTTTAAAAATTTATCTAGTTTTTCTGAGAGATTAATGGATGTAGCATTATTAACAAACTCGTATATTCCAAATCAAAATTTCTCTAAGGATGAATTTGAAAGATATACACTTGATCATCTAATTAAAAAAAAAGATTTTAATTTAGTTGAGCAGTTCATACAAAAAAATTCATCAATAAAAGATAAAGAAAGACTTATAAAACATATAGCTGATTACTATTTGTCATTAAACAAAATACAAAATTCATGTTCAGCTATTGATAGTTTAAGCATGATAACAGAGGAATATTTAACGTATTACAAAATTTACTGTTTAATTACTCAGGATAAAAAAAATGAGGCTCAGCTATTGTTTGATTTAAATTCTGAGATAGAAGATTTGGATGATTTTTTTGTTAAAAAGTTTGAAGTTTTAATGGGATATGAGGATAGTAACTATGTTTTATCTGACGAAAATATTCTCTATTTTCACATATCTCACAAAACAGATAAAAAGTTAATATATTATCCATCAGTAGAGTCCAAAGAATTTATTTGGAAATATTTATCTAACTCAAATTTAATTAAAAATTTAAATGATTTTAATCTTAGTGATATCGACCAGATAAAGTTTGTAGAGAAAGCAACCAGTGAAGGTATTTTTGAAGAAAGAGATTTATTGAATTTGTACAAAAAATTTCAATTTGAGATTGATGACTTAATCAATTATGAGAAAGCATTCAAAAATTTACCTGATTATGAAGGAAGAGCTTTACTATATCAGAGGTTTTTACTTACCAATAATATTGAAAATAAACTTTTATTGTTATCGAAATTGAATAATTCTTTTGAAAAATCAAATTTTAAAAAATCATTTGATGATGAGCTGTCTAAATTATTAAAAAAAATGGATAAAGAAGAAATTCCTCCAAAATTTTCTTCTTTTTATCTAAATAACTTAGTAACTGATGCAAACAAAAAAAATAAAATTAAGTTTAATGATCAAGTTTTTCATCAATCAAAAGTATTAAATTATTTTTTGAATAAGCAAAGCTTACCTAAAACACAAAAATTAACTGACAATTTGTTATCAAAGATAAAAAAAGATAAAAAATATTCTTTCGACTTTAAAGATATTGTATTGTTGCAATCACTGAGATCAGATGGAATTCAAATAGGTGAAATCGATGAACTATCTCAATATATATCTGAATTAAATCCTGAAATTGATAAAATGATAGATAATAATGAGTCAGGTATGATATTATTAAAACTAGTTGAAATTATTGGTGAAAAAGAGCTAGACGAATTAAATAATAGAACATTGAGTCAAATAGTTGAAATTATGAATAGAGCAAAATTAATTAGTTTGAGAAATGAACTATTGTTGGAAATTCTGCCATTAAAAGTTTAGAATACTTAATTCATCATGACAATAAAAACCATTATAACGGAACCAAACGAGATTTTAAGACAAGTTTCAAAACCAGTGATAAGAGTTGGTAATGATGAAAGAAAGCTAATGGATGACATGTTAGAAACAATGTATGCAGCTAATGGTATTGGTTTGGCAGCAATTCAAATAGGAATTCCAAAGAGAATTATAGTTATGGATATTTCAAAGGATGGGAATAAAAATCCAATGTTTTTTGTTAATCCAATAATAAAAAATAAAGACAAAGAAAAAATAACATATGAAGAGGGGTGTTTGTCTGTACCCAATTATTTTGCTGAAGTTGATAGACCTAAATATTGTGAGGTAGAATATTTAGATTATAATGGGGAAAATAAAATTGTAAAAGCCGATGGCCTTCTTGCAACTTGTATACAACATGAAATGGATCATCTTGAAGGTATACTTTTCATAGATTATTTATCTAAATTAAAAAAAACAATGATTGTCAAAAAATTATCAAAGAAAAAAAATAATTCTGATCGTATTATTGTTTAATGAGCAAAAAAATTGCTTTTATGGGTACACCCAGTATTTCGGGTCAAATATTGAAATCATTGTACCAAAATGGTTTCAACATTGAAATTGTATATACCCAGCCACCTGTTTCATCAAATAGAGGACATAAATTAAATAAATCTCCTGTTCATATCATGGCTGAAATATTGAATATTCCAGTTAGAACTCCAGTAAAATTAGATAATCTTGAGGAAAAAAAATTTATAAAAAGTAAAAATATTGATTTAGGTATAGTTGTTGCATATGGCCAAATTTTAAAAAAAGATATCTTAGCACTACCAAAATTTGGATGGATAAACATCCATTATTCACTGCTTCCAAAATTGCGAGGTGCAGCTCCAATCCAAAGGGCCATTATGAATAATGAGAAATTAACAGGAATTTCAATTATGAAGATGGATGAGGGTTTGGACACAGGTCCAGTTTGCAATCAATATCCAATTAACATATTAGATAATGAAAATAGTGAGGATTTGTCTAAAAGATTGAGTAATTTAGCTTCTGAAAAAATTTTAGAAAATATTGATAATATTTTAGAAAATAGAGCTTTATTCAATGATCAAGATCATAGTCAATCTTCATATGCAAAAAAAATCAAAAAGGAAGAGGGAAAAATAATTTGGCAAGAAAATAATAAAAAGATTATAGGAAAAATAAATGGTTTATATCCTAATCCAGGTGGATGGTTTGAGTTTCAAGGAGAAAGATATAAAATCCATAAAGCTGAATTATCAATTAACACAGGAAAAGCAGGCTACGTTTTGTCAGATAATTTAGAAATTGGTTGTGGTGAAAATTCTATTAAAATTATCGAAATTCAAAGACAAGGGAAAAAAGTCCAAAAAACTGGGGAGTTTTTGCTAGGTAGTCAAATTAAGAAGGGCTCCAATTTAAATTAGATATGTTTCGTTATCAAATTTTAATTGAGTATGTCGGTAGCTCTTTTATAGGATGGCAAGTTCAAAAAAAAGGTAAAACCATTCAAGGATTAATTCAAAAAAAGATTTCAAAACTTCTAGATGAAAAAATAATTGTTACTGGTTCTGGAAGAACAGATGCTGGCGTTCATGCTATTGAACAATCTGCACATTTTGACTGTATGAATAAAATTAAAAATTTAAAAAGGTTTTTAAATTCTATTAATTATTTTCTAAATAAAAACGAAATAGCTATTTTGAAAATTAGAAAACAAAGTTTAAATTTTCACGCACGTTTTTCAGCAAAAGAAAGAGTATATAAGTATGTTATTTATAATCAATCAACCAAGCCTATTATTCAAAATAATCGAGGATGGTTTGTTATAAAAAAACTTGATTTTGAAAGTATGAAAATGGGAGCAAAAAAATTAATTGGAACTCATGATTTTTCGTCATTTAGAGCTTCGGGATGTAATGCAAAAAGTCCAATTAAATTGATGAAATTAGTAAAAATAAAAAAATTAAAAAGTAAAATTGAATTTGAATTTAGATCACAATCATTTTTAAAACAGCAAGTGAGGTCGATGGTAGGATGTTTGAAATTTATTGGAGAAAAAAAATGGTCTATTAAAAAATTTGTAAATGTTATAAAGTCAAAGAATAGAAAATTATGTGCTCCTCCTGCACCCGCCGAGGGATTGTATTTAGTAAAAGTAAAATACTAATTTTTTTTATTACTCATTGCGAATTTTTTGTTAATTCTCCACCTAGACTCTGCTCTTACAATATAGCCACAACAATTTTTTGATTTACATTTACAAGGAAATTGCTTGTAATCTTTATCATAGCCAAAACCATAGTCACAAGTCAGTTCCTCACCTTTTTTAATATCTTTGATTGCTTTAACCCATATCTTATGCCCTTTACCATCATAATCACAATTATTTTCACAAGAATGATTTATTAGTCCGGCTGTATTCCACGGAAAGTCTCCATCAAGATCATATTTTTTATTTACAGTAAATAAATATATTGGTTTACTATTATCGTATTTATCAGACTCTTCTGTTTGTTTCTTTGTAATTAATTTTCCAATATAATTTATTATCTTCTCACCCTCTTTTATATCCCGTGTAGCGTAAAGTCCTTTACCTTTTTTATCTATATCTGACTTTTTAATTTTATATGGTTTCATATTTGTTTACTTATTATTTAGAAAAAATTTATCAATTAAATTCTATTAATGCATCAACATGTCGTTTAGTACTGCTTTGTAGTGCTCTTAAATCGTAGCCTCCTTCAAGAATTGAAACTACTCTCCCTTTACAAAAAGACTTTGAACACTCTAATGTTCTTTTAGTAATTTTGTAAAAATCTTCTGAACTGAGCATAAGTTGCGCTAAAGGATCATCAATATGTGCATCAAAACCCGCAGAAAACAATAGAAATTCTGGTTTAAACGTCTTTAATTTATTTAAAACGATTTCGTAGGCATTTAAATATTCTTCAGAGGTTGTCCCAGCTTTTAATGGAATATTTAAAACATTATCAAAATTTCCCTTTTCTTTTTCCGACCCTGAACCCGGGTAGTATGGATATTGGTGAGTTGAAATATATAAAACTTTTTCGTTATCGTAGAAAATATCTTGTGTTCCATTACCATGGTGAACATCAAAATCAATTATAGCAATTTTATTGTATTTATATTTTTCAATTAAATAATTAGCACCAACAGCTACATTATTATAAATACAAAATCCCATAGCTTTATTTTTTTCGGCATGATGACCAGGTGGTCTGACAGCACAAAATGCATTATTAAATTCTTTATTTTCTACTCCATTTATTGCTGAAATTATTGAGCCTACTGCATCTTTTGTTGCATCTTTGCTTCCAGGAGAAATGATTGTATCTCCGTCTAAAAATACTAAACCTTTTTTAGGAAATGACTTTTCTACTTGATTAACATAATCCTCAGAATGAGTTTTATTAATAAGGGATAAATTAAATTTTGCTGGTTTTTTCCATATAAGATTTTTGTCATCTATTTTTTTAAAATTCTCAATTACCGCAGTAACCCTGTCAATTTTTTCTGGATGACCATTTCCAGTATCATGATTTTTATAGGTATCTGATATTATAAGGCCAGTCTTCACTTAAAATAATGTTTTAAAATATTTAAATAAATTAAGCTTAATTTTTTCAAATCTGTCAATGAAACTGCTTCATCAACTTTATGCATTGTTTTTCCAACTAAGCCAAATTCTAAACACGGGGCAATTTTTCTTATAAATCTAGCATCTGAGGTACCCCCAGTTGTTGACAGTTTAGGTTTTATTTTAGTTATTTCTTTTATAATTTTTTGTATCATGAAAGTCGTATGATTTGGCTTTGTGAGAAAAGCCTCTCCTGAAACAGCATAATCAATTTTATATTTAGATTTAGTTTTATTGCAGACTTTTTTCAAAATCTTTTCGATCTTATTTTTGATTGAATTCGAAGTATGTTTATTATTAAATCTTATATTAAATGTAGCATAAGCAATGTCAGGAATAACATTATCAGCCATATTATTTATATTTATCTTTGTAATTTCCAGGTTTGTAGGTTGAAAATCTTTTGTACCTTTATCAAATTTTATATCTTTAAGTTCATTTAGTATTTTCACAATGGTTGTAGAAGGGTTATTTGCTCTATGAGGATAAGCTACATGCCCTTGTATACCGGTAATTGTTAATCGTCCAGTCATGCTACCTCTTCGACCAATTTTTATCATTTCTCCTAATTTATTTGGATTTGTTGGCTCTCCAACTAAGCAAAAATCTATTTTTTCTTTTCTCTTTTTTAAGTAATCAACAACTTTTTTAGTTCCATTAATAGCAACACCTTCCTCGTCTCCAGTAATCAAAAGACTTACAGATCCCTTAAATCCTCTATTTTTTTGAATAAAAATACTAACAGCAGACACAAATGCAGCAATTGAGCTTTTCATATCATTTGCTCCTCTACCAATTAAATGACCTTTCTTAATTGATGGCTTAAATGGGTTTACTGTCCAATCATTTAAATTTCCAGCAGGGACAACATCTAGATGTCCTGCATAACAAAAGTTAGGACCATTATTTCCTAATCTTGCATATAGGTTTTTGACTGGTTCACTTCCTTTTTCCTTAAACTCAAGAATTTTTGTTTTAAATCCAAGTTTTTTTAGCTTCCTTTCCAGAAATTTCATAACTCCTGCATCTTTAGGAGTTACAGTTGGAAATCTAATTAGCTCCTTTGCTAATTGTAATTCATTTATAATTCCCATTTAAATTATTCTCTCAAGAGATCGTTAATAGAAGTTTTTGATCTAGTTTTCTCATCAACTTGTTTGATTATTACTGCACAATACAGAGAGGGTGCAGATGAATTTTTTTTATCTGGAAGTGAACCTGGAACCACAACTGAATAAGGAGGAATTTTTCCATAAGTGATTTCACCAGTTTTTCTATTAACAATTTTTGTAGATTGTCCAATGTACATTCCCATACTTAGAACCGACCCCTCTCCTACAATTACACCTTCTACAACTTCAGACATTGCACCCAAAAAAACATTATCTTCTATAATTGTCGGAAGTGCTTGTGCAGGTTCTAATACACCACCCACACCTGATCCTGCAGAGATATGACAATTTTTTCCTATTTGGCTGCAGCTTCCTGCTCTTGCAAATGTATCAATCATTGTACCTTCATCAATATATGCGCCGATATTAACGTAGCATGGCATTAAAACTACATTTTTGCCTACAAAACTTCCTTTCCTTACTGGAGAGTTAGGCACCATTCTAAAACCAGCTTTTTCATGATCTACTTTTGTCCATCCTGCTGTTTTACCTTTAAGTAAATGCGATTTATCATACCAACTACTGTAAGGACCATTCAAATTTTCCATAGGATACAATCTGAAACTCAACATGATCGCCTTTTTTAAATGTTGATGAGTTACCCACTCACCATTTATTTTCTCAGCCACTCTCGATCTACCACTATCTAAATCATTGATCACTTGATTTATTGTATCTTTAAGAGACTGTTCAGATGACGGGTTTACTTGATCTCTATTTTCCCAAGCATTATTTATAATATTTTCTATACTCATAATTTTACGAGTTTTTTAATAACCTTATTTCCTTTAAAAATAAAGAGAGATTTTCTATTTTGTAGTCAATATACTCTTTATTAGATTCCTTTTTCCCCCAATACTCGTTATTGATTAACCAAACTGTTGTAGCTCCTCTTTCCTTTCCGATCGACAAATTTTTAGCAATATCTTCAATATAAATTGTCTCTTTTGGATTAATATCAAATTTCTTAACCATTAAATCGAATGCTTTTGCGGCTGGTTTTGGATGATAATCAGCATCAACAATATCAAATACGCCGTCAAATAAGTCATCTATACCTAAGTGTGTAGTAATATTTTTAACATGTTCCTTGCTTCCATTGGTAAAAACAAATTTTCTTAGATCTAATTTTTTTATTTCTTCTCTTAAAACAATGTCTTTCTTCATAAAAGATAGATCAATATCATGAACAAATTGTAAAAATTCTGTCGGGGGAATATCATGGTGTATCATTAATCCGTTCAGACTTGTGTTGTATTTATGAAAATAATTAGTTTGTAGCTCTTTTGCTTCTTTTAAATCAATCTTTAACTTTTTTGAAATATACTGAGTCATTCTTTTACTTACTTGTCCAAATACTGCCTCTAGATCTTGATAAAGAACACCGTCACAATCGAATAAGATACTTTTTATGTGCTTCATCTTCTTATTAATGTTCCTGCACCTTTGTCTGAAAATAATTCGAACAAAATTGAATGTTTTTTTCTACCATCTATGATTCCTACTCCTGTTACCCCGTTCATTACTGCATCAAGGCATGTATTTATTTTGGGTATCATGCCCTCTGTGATTGTTTCATTATTAATCATTTCTAAAATTTCAGAAGAGCTTATCTCTTCGATAAGTTTTTTTTCTTTATTTAAAACTCCTTCCACATTGGTCATTAATAATAATCTTCTACATTTTAATGATTTTGCTATAGCGCCAGCAGCTGTATCTCCATTAATATTATACGTTTGACTATTTTTTCCCAAACCTAAAGGAGATATAATTGGTACTGCATTTATTTTGATTATATCTTTTATTATCTCGACATTTATTTTATTTGGAATACCAACAAATCCTAGTTCCTCTGCCTCTGGAATAACTTCTATAGCATTGTTTTTCTTTGTATTTAGAGAAACTGCATTTGCACCTTTTTCGACTAAAGAATTTACAATATCCTCATTAAAGTCGATAAGGACATTTTCAACTATGTTAATAATTTTTTCATCTGTAACTCTTAATCCTCTTATAAATTTTGATTGAATATTCGATTTATCTAACTCTCGTTTAATTCTGGGCCCGCCTCCATGAACTATAATTATAGAAAGTCCTAATTTATTTAATATACTAATATCTGAAATAAAATTATTAAAGATGTTTCTATCAATAAAAACATTCCCCCCATATTTAATTACAATTAACTGATCTTTATATTTATCTATGTATTTTTTAAATTCATCGATTGTAGGACCGTCTTTGGGTACAATTTTCTCTATTTCCATTTTTAAACGGTTTTGACAGTCGTTCTCTTAATGATGATGTACTGTTGAGCCATTGTTAATATATTATTTATAGTCCAGTAAATGACTAGTCCAGCTGGGAATGGAGCTAATATAACTGTTAAAAATAAAGGGAAAAACATAAATATTTTTGCTTGGACAGGATCAGGTGGTGTTGGATTTAGTTTTTGTTGCATCCACATTGAAACACCCATTAAACACGGCCAAACACCAATAAGTAAGAAAGAAGGGGGGTCCCATGGAATTAAGCCAAACAAATTAAATATAGAAGTAGGATCCCTTTCACTTAAATCTTTTATCCAACCAAAAAATGGCTGATGTCTCATTTCAATAGTTACAAATAAAACCTTATAGATGGCAAAGAAAAATGGAATTTGTATGAAAATTGGAAGGCAACCGCTGATTGGATTAACTTTCTCTCTTTTGTAAAGTGCCATCATTTCTTGCTGAAGTTTCATTTTGTCTTCTTTATGTAACTCTTTAAGCCTTGTCATTTCTGGTTGGAGAACTTTCATTTTAGCCATTGATTTGAATGAGTAATTAGCAAGTGGAAAAAATACTAATCTAATACAAGCAGTAATCATAATAATTGCTATTCCAAAGTTTCCAGCAAGATTAAAGAAATATTGAATTGCAAAAAATAAAGGTTTAACGATAAAGTAGAACCATCCCCAATCTATAGCCAAATCAAACTTGCTAATATTTTCAGTTTCAGCATAGCCATCAATAACATTTACTTCTTTTGCTGCTACTATTGCTCTGATAGAATTAGTTTTTATTTCATTAGCACCAATTTCAGTTGCATCTGTCTCTATAAAATTTGCTCTAAATTTATTTTTATAATCAAAATCAGACCTGAAACTTTTCCCATTTTCTGGAATAAGACTAGCAATCCAATATTTATCAGTAATGCCCAGCCATCCAGTATCCGCATTTATAGAGTATTTTTTTTCCTCTATATCATCATAATCCTCTTCAACTAATTGATCGTCAAAGACACCAATTAGTCCCTCATGCAAAATATAAAAATTTGTTACTTCAGGTGCAATGTTTCTTATGATTTGACCGTAAGGATAGAAACTATAAGTTTTATCAGACTTATTTTCTATAGTTTGCTTAATGTCAAAAAGATATTGATTATCAATACTAATTTCTTTTGTAAATTTGATATTCTGATTATTTTTCCAACTTAATTTTACAGACGAATCTGGTGTAAGTTTCTTATTTCCTTCAATCTCCCACAATGTTTTTGAATTTGGTAGGTCAATATTTTTATTAGTTGTTGCCCAACCAGTTTCTACATAGTATCCATTTTCAGATTGTTTAGGATTTAACAGTACAACATTATCATCTCCATTTAGAGTATTTGTGTAATTCTTAAAAGTTAAGTCGTCTATAGATGAACCGAGCAATGAAATTGAACCTTTAATTTTTTCATTTTCGAATAAAATTCTTTCATTCTCCTCCAAAGCTTCATCTCTTGAAATCTTAATTATTTTCTCATCTTGAGCTAATGAAGGTGCATCTGATGAAGAATTTTGACTTGAAGTGTTTTTATCATTTGAGATATTTTTTTGATCCACGACAGGAGGAGCAAAAAATAAACTGTAAAGTATTATGACAGCTGCACTTAAAGATATTGCTGCAATTACATTTTTTGTATCCATAAACTATTTTTTCTTTTTGATAGGATCAAATCCTTCGCCACCACCTAAAAATTTTACAGGG
>CACAZG010000007.1 GCA_902536975.1 uncultured Pelagibacteraceae bacterium | reverse complement strand
TTATTCATCAACCTTTTTGCTGCTTTTAAGTCTCCAATAAATATAAAATGTTCAACCATATCTAAATAAACTGAAAGAGTTTTTTCATAAACTTCTCCAAAAAACTCTATTTTTTGAGATTTTATAAGGTCATTTTTGTTCATACATTAGTAAGTGGTGAATACAGGACAACAAACAGGAGTTTAGAAAGGACATAAAACCTATAATTCACCACTTAAATGTTTATACAAAAAATCATTTATAATGTCAATTAAAATGAGAATTGAATTGTCATTTTAAATGTTATTGACAATCTCAATCAAAATGGTATAAAGATTCCTATTATATAAAGGAGAAAATATGGCTTTAAGTAATGAAGAAAAAAGAGAAAAGTTTATTAAGCATGGTAATAGACGTTTAATGAACGCAGTTAAAAATATTAAATTGCTAAAAAATATAGCTAACAAAAATTATTATGGTTACTCTGAAAAAGAGATGAAATTAATTTTTAGTGAACTAGATCAGGCAGTAAAAGAAGTAAAACATAGTTTTAACGAAGCTAAAAATAAAAAAAAACAAGATAATGATAATTTTTTTAAATAATTATGAAAAAAAATAAACTCTCAAATCAAGAAATCGTAACAATTGCTTTATATAACTTAGGTGGTGGAATTGGCAGTTTTGATATTGAAACAATAGCAAAAGAAGCTGATAAATTAGCACCAGGAAGATTTAGATGGAAGACAGACCCAAATATGATTAGTGATAGCAACACATGGGATGCTCTATCAAATGCGAGAAAGAAAAAATTTATTCTTCAGCAAGCTCAAGAAAAAAACACTGATAGCTATTTGCTTACAGAGGAGGGAATTAGATTTTCAAAAGATAATATAAAAAAGGTTAAAGCTTTTGATCAAGGAAAAATTAGAATTGCAGTTTCTAAAGAAATTTTTGACAATACAAAAGCAAGATTGCAAGCTTCTAAAGCTTATAAAAAAGCAATAGAAAATAAAACTACAGAAATTTCATCTAGAGAATATAATGATTTTTTTAGACTTAATGATTACATGAAAAGTAATCAAAAAATTGAAAAAATTCAAAAAATAAAAAACCTATTTATATCTGACAAAGAATTTAAGAAGATAATAGATCAAGTTGCAAATAGCCAATTAAAAGGAGGAAACAATGACCAATAACTTAAGAACAGGAATGACTACTCATGCAGGTAGATCATTATTACAGGAAGCTGCAAGATTTTCAAATGAAGGAAAGGCTGTAGGAGAATATGTAAAAAATAGTTGGCAATATACAGATCACGATCCAACGGTTGAAATTTTTATTAATCAAGAGGAAAAATCTATTAGAATAGTTGATGACTCGAATGGTATGGATATAGATGATATCAATAAAAGATTTTTGGTACTCCACCAAGAAAATATAGAGAGAGCAAAGGGAAAAATTGGACGTGGTGAATTTGGAACTGGTAAAATTGCAGCACTCGGTATTGGAGAAATTCTTAGAGTCAGAACAGTAAGAAATAAAAAGATTAACGAATTTGAGATTAGAAGAAAAGATTGTGATGCAAAAATATCTGAAAAAGAGGTTAAAGTTCATTGGATTAGACCAAATGATGACACAGTTGAAAAAAATGGAACTATAATTGATATTTTAAAATTTAGATTAAAGAGGCAGATTAAAACAAACAGCATCAAAGAGTTTCTTCAATCAAAAACGTTAACAGAAACAGTTTATGATCATAATATTAAGTTGTTCTTACAAACAGAGGAATTAAAGAAAAAAGAAATTCCCTTCAGTGAAGAAATAAAAATAAATACAGACGGCGAATTTAGAAATATAATCGGTGATGCTGAACTCTCTATCAAGATTGCAAGTAAAAAACTCGATGAAGATGAAAGAGGAATAAAAATTTTTACAAAGGGTATATATAAAGCTTTTATAAAAAATCCTGCAGCAAGATTTAATGAATTCATATTTGGAGAATGTTCATGTGATAAACTTATTGATGAAAATCAAGATCCTCCAATATTTGATAGCAGTAGAAGAGAAGAACTAAATCCTGACAATGAACTTGCTAAAAAATTTCAAGAATTTATTCTTATAGAAGTAGATAAAGTAAGAAAAAAACTTGAGAAAGATGCTAACGCTAGAAGAGATAAAGAAAAAGAGGAAGCGCTTCAAAAAGAAGCAGAAAAAATGAAGGAATTTTTTAATAGCGACTATAAAGAACAGGAATTAGAATTTCAAAAAAGAGCTGCAAAGGCAAAAGGAAATATTGACGAAAAAGAAAAAGACCTTCCATCACTTGGTGAGTCAAAAATTGTTATTGGAGACGATTTTAATGCCAATGTTGTTGAGGGTGACGGTAATGCGGGACTTTATGAAGGTAGAGGAGACGGTGAAGGTGGAGAAGGTGATGGTCGTGGTAAAGAAGGCGGTGTTTTAGAAAGATCTGATGATGAAACAAAACATAAAGGGACTGAGAGAAAAACCAAAAGAAAAAAATCTGGCGGTGGTTTCAATATTTCTTTTGAAAATCTAGGTAGTTCTGATTACAGAGCAAAATACGAAGATGAAAATAGAACAATAATTGTTAATTTAGATCATCCATTCCTTAAAAAAATTGAAGACATGGCTGGTGACAGAACATCAACAAAATATATGCGTCCTGCTTGGGAGGCGGCATTATTTGAATATGCAGCGGCAATTACAACTCAAAAAGGTTCGTCAAATATGCTGGATGATTCACTTTCAGATGGAGTTATTGAAATGCAGGAGCGAGTTGATACACTATTAAGAAAAATGACTGCTCTTAATATATTTAATGACTAATCTCGATGGCTGTTACAAATATTTTAAGTCTTGAAAATGAGTTAGCAGACAAAATTGGAATGCGTGTTTATGTTAATAATAGAAGAAATAACTCAGGAACTATCACTCTGGAGTATAAAGGAACTGATCAACTTGATAGGTTGGTAGAAATTATAAAACAAAATTACTAGTAATTACTTACAAAATTTGAGACGAAAAGCATTGAATTTGCTGAATTTTTTTTAACTAGGGTTTCTAATTCATTAGTTTTGAAAATTAATTCTTTCACCTCATCTGTAGACCATGATTGTGCTTGTCTTTTTACAATATCTTTTTCTTTCCAGAATATAGGTGGTTTAAAATTTGAAATAACATTATCTATATTCTTTTTATTATCAATTTCATTCCTTATTTTTAAAAGCCTCTTAGATTTATTTAATATTGTTCGAATTATTAATATACAATCTTCAGATGAATAATTATTTTCATTCAGAATATTTGATACTTTTTTTGGGTTCTTTGCTAAATAGTTATCTGATAATTCGAATACACTGTAATTTTCTGCAAGATTAGAAAGCTTAAGTACATCATTGATATTTAAATTATTTTTACTTATTGATAAGTATTTTAATTTTAATAGTTCGTTTTTTAGATTAACTCTATCTCCTTTTGATCTTTCAACAAGCAAGTTTTTGATTTCTTGAGATAAACTGATCTTATTTTCTCTTAAAAAAGTTTGAATAATTGTATTTAAAGTTCTGGTATCATCTTCATAAACAGGTGTACAAATTACTGTATTCTCATTTTCAAAAAATTTTCTAAGTTTAGATTTTTTCTCTAAATTAGAAGATTTAATTATAATTTTTATTTCTAAATTAGAATAATTATGAACGTTATCAATTATTTCGTAAATTTTATCTGATGCTCTTGATATAATAATGATTTTATTTATTTGAAAGAGTGATTTATTTATTAAATTAGATAGAAACTCATTTTTATGATTTAAAATTTCACTTTCTTCATACTTTAAGACTTCACCTGAAAAATTATTTAGGTAAAAGTTATTTATTATATCATCTTTGATTCCTTCATTATTTCCATATATTAGATGAATATTTGATTGGTAGGATTTCAGTTTTTCTAATTCGAAACTTTTAATTATCATTAAGGTTAATAATTGTAGAAATTATAATATCGCTTATGTTGTTAGAGATATTTTCTAAAATAATTTTTTCGCTTCTTTCCAGTTCAAACTGATCTGATTTGTTATTATAGATATTATTTTTCTCAATTTTTTTACTTAATATCGTACTACCTTTTTCATTCACATCATATTTAACTAAAATGATCATCTCAATTTTTAATGGATCACCTTTGGAGTCTTTTGAAAGAACATTTTTTTTCTTTTCAGAATATATATTAAGGTTATATTTTTTTTTCTCTAAATTTACGTTACTTTTAATAAGTTTTAATTTATTATTTATAATTTTATTTACTGTTTTTTCTCCACTAAAAATAATTTCTTTAATTTCAAAATCATAGTTTTTATCTGCAAAAATTGGACTATATGAACATGATGCCAATGGTATAATTAAAAAAAGTAATATTATTTTAATAAAAATTTTATTCATTAATTAGCAGGTTAATAAGTCTATTTTTTACAAATATAATTTTAACAATAGATTTATTGTTTAGATACTTATCTAGTAACTTATTTAATTTTATTTTTTCTAGAAGGTTTTCTTGATTAATATCTCTACTTTCGTTTAAAATTAACCTTTTTTTACCATTAATTTGTACTATATAGTCCACTTTATCTTCCTTTAAAAGATCTAAGTTGATTTTTGGCCAGAGAATTTCGCTTTTAAATCCCAAATCCTCTAAACACTCAGAAGCAAAATGTGGAATTGCTGGAGAAAATAATAATAATATTTTCTTATAATTCTCCTCAATAGTTTTGCTATTTAGATTTTTATCTATTTCTTTATTAAAAAAATTATAAATTTCATAAATATTTGCTATAATTACGTTATAATTAAAATTTTCGAGGTTATTTGTAATTTTATTTATCATTTGATTAGTAAATTTTTCTAAATTTAAATTTTCATTATTACTTTTAGCATTTTTTTTTATTTTATCTTTTATTTTATTATGAAGTGTCCATAATTTTTGTAAAAATTTATAGGAAGCGACCATCCCTTGCTCCGACCATTGTACATCTTTTTCAGGAGGACTATCTGATAATATAAATAATCTTACAGCGTCAGCACCATAATTATTTATAATATTTTCAGGATCAATTACATTTTTTTTTGATTTTGACATAGACTCTGATGGTCCAACATTCACTTTTTTATTTGGTTCGCTTTTTTTATGGTATTGACCCCCAATAAGTTCAACTTCGTCAGGACTAAGCCAATTATTATCTTGATCCTTGTATGTTTCATGACATACCATTCCTTGTGTGAACAACCCTTTAAATGGTTCATTAAACTTAAAAGTTTCATTTTTATAACCTAGAGCTTTCATAAAAAAACGAGAATAAAGTAAATGAAGAATTGCGTGTTCAACGCCACCTATGTATTGATCAACTGGCATCCAGTAATCAATATCTTCTTTTTTATATCCATACTCATTATTTCTTGGTGAACAAAATCTAAGATAATACCAAGATGAACACACAAAAGTATCCAAAGTGTCTGTCTCCCTTACATATTTTTTTCCATCTATTATAATATTTTTCCAATCATCTTTAGAGTCTAGTGGATTACCTTTTGAATTAAGATCCACATTTTCTGGGAGAATTATAGGTAATTTTTCTTTTGGAATTGCTTTTACTTTTCCATTATTGTCATAAGCCATGGGTATAGGGCAACCCCAGTATCTTTGTCTTGATACTCCCCAATCTTTTAATCTAAAATTTATTTTTTTTTTTCCAATTTTTTTTTTTTCTAAAATTTCGATTGTTTTAATAATTGACTCATCTGGTACTTTTAGATTATTAAGAAATTCAGAGTTAATTAACTCTCCAGGTCCAGAGTATGCCTCGTCTTTAACCTTAAAGTTGTCATTCTCACCATTTGGTTTCACTACAGTTTTAATTTCTAAATTGTATTTTCTAGCAAAATCAAAATCTCTCTGGTCGTGTGCTGGACAACCAAAAACTGCACCAAATCCATAATCCATTAATACAAAATTTGCAAAAAAAACAGGAACTTTTTGGTTTGGATTAAGAGGGTTTATTGCCATTAAGTTGGTCTTAAAACCAATTTTTTCTCCAATCGCAATTGCCTCCTCAGTTGTCCCAGTTTTTGAACATTCTTTTTTAAATTCTTGAAATCTTTTATCCTCATTAAAGTATTTAGATATTTCATGATCTACAGAAAGGGCTAAAAATGAGAACCCAAATAGAGTATCTGGTCTCGTGGTAAAACATTTAATTTCGTTTACTGGAAGATCTCCTTCAGTTTTAAAAGCAATTTCACATCCAAATGATTTACCAATCCAGTTTTTTTGCATTATTTTAACTTTATTTGGCCACTGATTTAATTCATCTAAGCCATCTAAAAGGTCTTGTGAAAATTTTGAAATATTAAAAAACCACTGATTCAACTTTTTTCTTTCAACTATGGCGCCAGACCTCCATCCTTTTCCATCAATAACTTGTTCATTTGCAAGGACAGTTTGATCTACTGGATCCCAATTAACATAGTTTTCTTTTCTGTAGACCAAACCTTTTTCATAAAGCTCTAAAAAAAATAATTGTTGATGCTTATAATATTCCTCTGAGCATGTAGAAATCTCTCTATCCCAATCAATCGAAAGACCAAGTCGCTTCAATTGGTTTTTCATTGTCGATATATTTTTATTTGTCCAATCTTTAGGATCTAGATTATTTTCTCTTGCAGCATTTTCAGCTGGCATTCCAAATGCATCCCAACCCATAGGATGCATTACATTAAAACCCTTTAAAGATTTATACCTCGATAAAACATCACCTATTGTATAATTCCTTACATGGCCCATATGTATTTTGCCTGATGGATAAGGAAACATCTCTAGACAATAAAATTTTTCCTTTGAATGGTCGACTTTCGCTTGAAAAACTTTTAAATTTTGCCACCTTTCTTGCCACTTTTTTTCAATTATTTTAAAATTATATCTTTCAGTTGAATTCACAGATTTTTAACTCTTCAGTTGGCTTTACCGCCAGTACCTGTGTACGGCTTAAAATTTTTCTCTTTTTTTTGTTTTTTATATACTGCTGCTTTACTTAAAATTTCCTTTTTAAGTTCTGCTGTAAGCGAACCAGTTTTTTGTGAAATCTTACAATTTGTTTGTTGATTACATTTTTTATAAAACACTTTTATATCTAATGCATCAGCTCTTACCTCATTTGTCAAAAAACGAATTGATATTTTAACTGACTCATTAATATTATTATCATCAGAATACCAATCAGTTATGATAATTCCTCCGCTGTAGTTTACCGAAGCAAGAGGCATGAAATCTAAGGTATCTAAAGAAGCTCTCCAAAGTTCATTAGCACTAGCAAACATGAAATCACCACCTTTTCCTGTATTGCCCTTTAAAGCGTCACCTAGTCTAAATCCCCTACCTTCCTCTAAATTTTTTTTAACCCTTTCTCTTGGGTCCGGTGGATTTTTTCTTGCATCACCACCTGGCATTCCCTCACATGAGTTAAGCAGTAATAAACTTGTTAGAAAAAATATAATGATCCGAAAATTTGATAAATTTGGCATAATTGTTCTTTAAATCTTAGTCATAGATGAAAAAACATTATAATTAAAAGATTTTTTTAAAAATTGTAAAAATATAGTAAAATTCAACATTATTTTGTGATGTAAAAATGCAACACTATTACAAAAAATACCTTAAAATAAAACAAAAAACACCAAAATCGCAGATTATTGGTAGAGATAACCTGTTTAATATTAAACATTAACGAAAGGTAATAATATGGACAATCTAAAAAAAATAGGATTGACAGCATTAGGTACAGCATTAGTTGCGAGTTCTGCTCATGCAGCTACTATGGATGTAACTGGTTCTACGTCACTCTTTTTTAACGGTGAAGATAACAGTGATCTAGGTAACGGTTGGTCAATGACTGACTCTATCCACTTTAAAGCAAGTGGAGAGATGGACAATGGATGGACTGTTTCAACTGCTATCGAACTAGACGCAGCAGGTACTAACGGTACTGGTGCTGGTGCAGACAGAAGTATCGCTATTGACTTTGGTGATATGGGTAAATTAACTTTCTCAGGTGACGGTGGATCAGGACCTATCGGTGCATGGGATGATGTAACTCCAAGTGCGAACGAAGAAGCTCATGGTGTTGCAGTTGCTGGAACTCAAGATGGAGCTGCAAATGATGCAGTTGATGATAACATCTTCATTTTTGATTACACAGCAATGGATGGTATAGCTCTTAAAGCTTCATACACACCATCAAACACAACAACTTCAATTGACAGTTCATCTGAGCTAGGTGTCTTATACACAGGTATAGATGGTTTATCAGTATATGCTGCAATGGGTGAAAACAACGATGCTGCTAACAGCGCTGACTTATCTGCATTTGCACTTAAGTATGCAATGGGAGCAATTACTGTTGGATATCAAAACAACGAAACTGATTTTGGTACAGGTACTGCAGATGAAGACTTTACTGCACTAGGTGTATCATATGCAGTAAGTGATGATCTATCAGTATCATACAACTCATCAACAATTGACTATGAAGCTTCTACTAAAGAAGATCAAGAGGCAACTGGTATAAGTTTCTCTTACACTTCAGGTGGATTGACAGTTTCTGCTACTCATTCGACTATCGACAACGTAGCTGGAACTTCAACAGCAGATAACACTGGATACGAAGTAAACTTTGTATTTGCGTTCTAATTGAATAGTTAAATATTCTTTAAAAAGGCCCCTTTTTAGGGGCCTTTTTTTTACTTAAAATACGAAATTCCTGCAATCCCTATACATTTAGTTAGTTTAATAATTTTAATATTTTGCTTTGATACACTACCTAAAGCAATAATTTTTTTTTTAGAGAGCTTTGATAGCAAATTGAACTTATTTAAACCTAAAAAGTTACTGTTCTTTTTAAAAATTGAAGATAGAAAAATTTCTTGAACTTTTTGTTTTTCTTTAATTCTAATTTCTTTAAGATTATGTGCTGATCCTATCAGCAGAAAATCCTTTTTATACTTATAATTTAGATGGGCATAAGTCCGATTAAAGGATGGTAAGTAAGCACCATTAAGATTTAATTTAATTGATAGTTTAATGTTGTTTGATAAAAAAAATTTTAATCCTTTCTTTTTGCAGTGGTTTTTTATAGAGAGAATTTCATGAGTCTTGTGATTTTTTTTATAATTTCGGTATATTATTATGGTATTTCTTTGTTGTTTATCAATATTACTTTTATCAAATTTATCTATAAAGTAATATTTTTTAAGTAATTTGTTATGCATAAAACTGTTCAAAACTTAATATCAATTCAAAGTTTGATCAAATCAAAATTAACAACTTTAAATAATAGTAATAGAATACCTAAAATAATTGCTGTTTCAAAAACATTTAAGATTGAAAATATATTACCTTTAATTGATTATGGTCATCAGGATTATGGCGAGAATAAAGTTCAAGAAGCGTTAGAGAAATGGACGGATATTAAAAAACAAAAAAGTATGATTAACTTACATCTTATAGGTAAACTACAAACCAACAAAGTTAAATTTGCTCTTAGGATTTTTGATTACATTCATTCATTAGATAGTGAAAAATTAGCAAAAAAAATAGCTCTGGAACAACAAAAACAAAATGTAAAACCTAAAATTTTCATTCAAATTAATCTTGGTGAAGAGAGCCAAAAATCTGGAATAATGAAAAAACACTTAGTTGATTTTTATAATTTTTCAAAGGGTATCGGACTTAACATTATTGGCACAATGTGTATTCCTCCACTTGATCAGGATTCAACTAAATTTTTTGGTGAAATGAGAGAACTTAACCAATCAATCAATCTTACAGAGCTTAGTATGGGTATGTCCTCTGATTATTTACAAGCTTTAGAATATAACTCGACATATTTAAGAATAGGATCAAATATATTTGGACAAAGATTTTAAAAAATTTTTATTTTAGTGTTCTTTTTTATAAGTCTTATTAAAATTAAAAAATCTTTCTTTTTAAGGGCAATACATCCTAAAGTAGGTTTTAAATTCTGACTTAAATGCAAAAAAATTGCACTTCCTTTTCCCAATTTAGTGTTTTTAGTATTATAATTGATTGGCAATATAAAATCATATTTATGATCTCTTCTGTGTAAACTTTCGCTTTTAACAATTTTTTTATTTTTTATTAATTTATTGTAATATTTTTTGTTTTTAATATCGTGACACCAACCCATCTCTCTCTTGATTTTGATACACTTTAGACTCGTTATTGGCTTATTATTTCTGTCACTTCTATAATATAAATTACCTAGAGTAAATTTACCAATAGGGGTTTTCTTGTCCCCTTCCTTTTTATTTTTAGTAAAACCTTTTTTTCCAATACTGCACTTGAATTTAAATTCGTCGAATACAAGTGTTTCTTTATTTTTTAGAATAATTGTCATATTCTTCTTATATATGAATAATCAAACTTTAGTAATTTATGATTTTAAAATTTTATATGAAATACTTGATGAATTAAAAGAATATATCAATTTCAATATTATAAAAATTGATGAAAAAAAAAAACTAGATTCAATCTATGTAAATAAAAATAATTTTTTAATTATATCAAAAAAAGGCTCGGTATCTTTTCCTAATAAATTTATAATTGATAAATTCCCCATTGAATTTTTTAAGTTAATAGAAACAATCAATATTAATTTTTTAAAGACTAAATATGAACAACAAGCGGAAATAAGTATTGGAAATTACAAGCTAAATATTAACTCTAGAGTTATTTCGACTGCGAATAAATCCCTAAATTTGACTGAAAGAGAGACAAATATAATTACATTTCTTAATAATGCTAAAAAACCAATTAAAATTAGCAAATTACAGGCTGAGGTTTGGGGACACAATTCTAAGTTAGAAACTCATACAGTAGAAACACATATTTATCGTTTAAGAAAAAAAATTAATGAGT
Source organism: uncultured Pelagibacteraceae bacterium (assembly GCA_902536975.1). Lineage (GTDB taxonomy): Bacteria > Pseudomonadota > Alphaproteobacteria > Pelagibacterales > Pelagibacteraceae > Pelagibacter. Next base: position 20,446 of record CACAZG010000007.1, on the reverse strand, counting down.
CATTTAATGATAATAATTTTATAACAAGTTCAAAGCAGGGTTATTCAATTAAGTGAATAATCTCTTAAACTTTAATGATAAATTAAGATTAGCTGTTGAAAATCATAAAAATAAAAAATTAGATATAGCAGAAAAACTTTATAATGAATTATTAACTATTCAGCCGAATAATCCACAGATTATTTTTTATTTTGCAACATTACTTGCTCAACAAAATAAATTTGATGCAGCAAAAAATTATTTTAAAAAATTATCTATAAATTCTCCAAATGACCCAAATGTAAATACAAATCTCGGAAATATCTATTTTCAAACAGGAGATTTTAAAAATGCAATCAAATATTTTAATAAGGTTATAGAACAAAAACCTGATTTTGCTCAAGCTTATTTTAATAAAGGAATTCTTTTAAATAATCTGCGTAATTATAAAGATGCTCTAGAATGCTTTAAAAAAGTTTTTGAAATTGAACCAAATAATAATATAGCACTTAATATTATATGTTCAATTTTAGTAGAATTGGGAGAATTTAAAAAATCAATTATTTTTTTAAAAAAAATCTTAAATGATGATCCAAATAATATAACTGCAACCAATACGTTGGTTAATATTTTTAAAACCGTACAATTATCAAACTTGACAGATAAAAGCATTAAAGAATTCGAAAAACTATTTATTTTTTTGTTTAAAAAAAATTCAATTAACCATAATGAGCTATTTAATAATGCGAAAATTCTTTTTCATAAAGTAATTGATTTAAAAGAAGCAGATCATATTAATTTATCCAACAGTTTGGTTAAAGACACTTTAAATAATGAGCTATTTCAATTAATGCTTCAAAAATCTTTGTTCAGAGATGTTTTTTTAGAAAATTTTTTATTCATTATAAGAAAAGAGATTCTTTTATCTTTACATAATAAAAAACAGGATGAATTAATTTCTTTTTTAAATTTTATAATTTCTTTAGCTGAACAATCCTTTTTAAATGAGTACGTAATATTTCAATCTGAAGAGGAAGTTAATCTTAAAAATAAGTTAAAGGTTAAGATATCGGAGGATAAAGAAATCAATGAACTTGAGGTTTCAGTTTTAGCTTGCTACACACCACTGTTTAAAAATAAAAAAATATGTGACAAATTAATTAAATATAGATCAAAAAATAATTTATTTAATGATTTAATTAAATTGCAGATTACTGAACCACTTACTGAAAAAATTATTAAAACTTCGATAAAATCACTCGAAAAAATTTCTGATAAAATATCAATTAAGGTAAAAGACCAATACGAAGTAAATCCATATCCAAGATGGAGATACGCAAATAACAATAAAACTACAGATTTTGCATCAATACTTAGTTATGACATAGGACCCAACAAAATAGATCTAAAAAATAAATTTTTAAGTCCCAATATTTTAGTTGCTGGATGTGGAACAGGGGCACAATTGCAAAGTGTTGCTTATAGGAAAAATGCAAAAATACTTGCATTTGATTTAAGCTTTTCAAGTTTGGCCTATGCTAAGAGAAAAACTGAAGAGAGTGATTTTAAAAATATTGAGTTTTTGCAAGGAGATATTTTGAATTTAAATAAGCTAAATAAAAAATTTGATATCATTGAGTGCATAGGAGTACTTCACCATATGAGAGACCCCCTTGATGGTTTAAAAACCTTAATAAATTTAATTGAGCCTAATGGTGTTTTAAAGCTGGGTTTATATAGCGAGATCGCTCGCGAGCAAATTGTAAAAACAAGACAATTTATTGAAAAAGAAAAATTGAGTAACAATATTAAAGACATAAGAAATTGTAGAGAAATTATCAAGAGTCATAAAGATGAATTAATTCAAAGAATAGTAAATAGATATGATTTTTACTCCACTTCAAGTACAAGAGATTTAATTTTTCATGTCCAGGAGCATAGATTTACTATTCCTCAAATATCTGAAATATTAAAAAAATTTAATTTAGAGTTTTTAGGTTTTACAAATCCTGTTATTAAAAAAAAATATATTAATGATTTTCCAAATGACAAAAAATGTACTTCATTAAAGAATTGGCACGAATTTGAAAAGAAAAATAAAGAAATATTTATAGGTATGTACAATTTTTGGGTTAGAAAAAATTAAATTATGAAGTCCAAAAAAAACTTTATAGCAAAAGAACTGTTTACGAAAAAATATAAACCAAAAATAGTTAAACCCAAAAAGGGTAAGGGTAGTTTTAAAAGAAAGAAAAAATAATTTATTATAGTCTAGCCCCAATTTGTTGAATAACTTTAGAAGACATTTCAGTTCCTTTATTCAAACTTTCTTTTAGGGAGATATTATTAACATGTCCGTGTAAAAAGCCTGCCGCAAATAGATCCCCAGCACCTGTTAAATCAACTATTTTAAGATCTTTTTTTATTCCACATTCAACAACTTCATCTCCATTAATAGCAACTGCACCTTTTTCACCTCTTGTTAGGACAATTATCTTTTTTAAAGATTTTGAAAAATCAATTACTTCTTCAAAAGATTTTGCATCAATTAAAGACATTATCTCTTGTTCATTAGCAAAAGTTATATCTAATTTACTTTTTACTAATTCTAAAAAATGAGGTTTGTGTCTATCCACACAAAACTGGTCTGACAACGACATCGCAACTTTATTTGCACTCTTAATCGCCTTTTCAAATGCTTTTTTGGGTTCACCTTCATCCCAAAGGTATCCCTCTAAAAGTATAATTTCACTTTGTTTAATAGCATCTGAACTAACATCATTTTCATTTATTTTTCCCGCAGTTCCCAAAAATGTACACATTGTTCTCTCGGAGTCTGGTGTAACTAAAATCAAGCATGTTCCAGTGGGTAGTTCCTCTTTTTTCTTTGTATAAAAATATTTAACATTTTCTTGTTTCAGGCCATCTTCATATTTACTACCAAGTTCATCATCATTTACTTTGCCTATAAAACCAACTTCATTTCCAAGTTGAGATAAGCCGACGATTGAATTTGCTACTGATCCTCCTGATACTGTTTTTTCTATTTTAAGATTTGATAATAATTCCCTGAATTCTTTATCATCAAAAATTAATTTCATTGTACTTTTTGTTAGATTATTTTTAGTTATAAAATCATCCTCTACTTTGCAAATTACATCTACAATTGCATTTCCAATTCCTAATATTTTCATTGATTATGCTTTCTTTGTTATAAGTGGTTTTTTTCTCTTAGGATAACAACTAGTACAGATTTTACAAGATAAACCATAGCACTCTCTTGCCTTACAGTACTCTCTTCCATAATAAATTATTTGAAGATGTAACTTATTCCAATACTTTTTTGGAAAAAGCCTTTTTAAATCTTTCTCAGTTTGGATAACATTTTTTCCATTTGTTAAACCCCACCTTTGAGCAAGTCTATGTATATGTGTATCTATGGGGAAAGCAGGATACCCAAATCCTTGAGACATCACCACACTAGCTGTTTTGTGTCCAACGCCTGGTAACTCCTCAAGTTGCTCAAATGTTTTAGGAACTTTTCCATTGTATTTTTCCACTAAAGTTTTTGATAAATTATAAACGCTCTTCGCCTTAATCCTAAAAATACCAATACTTCTTATTAGCTTTTCAATTTTTTTTCTTCCAAGCTTAACAAAATGTTCTGGTTTATTATATTTTGGATATATATTTTTTGTTACATTATTAACATTTACGTCCGTACATTGTGCAGATAAAAGAACAGAAACCAATAAAGTAAACACATTTCTGTGTTTGAGAGGTATTGGTGTTTTTGGATATATTTTATTTAATATTTTAAGAACAATTTTTGCTCTTTGTTCTTCGTTCATTTAAAATTTAAAACATCACGCATAGAATATAAACCAGGTTTCTTATTCATTAACCATTTTCCAGCTGTTAAAGCTCCTTCGCTATATAAAGCTCTATCAAATGCCTCATGATTTAGTGTAATAATTTCTTTACCACTAGAAAACTTTACCTCGTGTTCACCTACTGTTTTACCTTTACGTATTGAGTTAAAATTAATTTTTTTTCCATAAGGAAAACTTTTTTTGTTTAGATACTTTTTTCCAATTAAATTGTAAAAATCCCTATTTTTACCTACAGCTATACCTTTACCCAGCATCAACGCTGTTCCAGATGGATGGTCTATTTTATATTTATGATGCACCTCATACACTTTACTTAAAAAATTATTACCTAATGATTTAGAGGCAATTTCAGTTAAATACATCAATAGATTTATGCCTAAACTCATATTGCCAGCTTTTAAAATAGGAATTTTTTTTGAAAATTTTTTAATTTGTAGTTCTTCCATTTTAGAGAAACCGGTTGTACCAATAACCACTCTTTTTTTTAGCTTTGATGCTATTTTAAGAATTTCAAAAGTACATTTAGGAATTGTAAAATCTATTATTAAATCAACATTTTTAAAAGAATTTTCATGATTCAAACTAGGTTTTATCCCAGCAATTTTTTTTTCTATTAATCTGTTTTCTGTAAGTGTGGTTAATTTAAAATTTTTATCAGTTTTAGAAGATTTCACTAGTTGCTGGCCCATTCGTCCCATGCAACCAGATATCGCTAATTTTACTTTGCTCATTAATTTATTTTAATATATTTTTTAATTAATATACAACAATTATGGTTATTAAATACCTATTAAAATTTTTTTTGGTTTTATTTTTTTTTGTGTCTCACAATCATTCTAAAGCAGACTTTTTTAAAGATATTACATCTCAAATTGAAGATAATGACTTTAGACTTAGTTATGGTATTTCCGTTACAGATGTTAACCAAGACAGCAAATATGAATTTGTGGTTACTGGATTTGGATTTTCGAATTTAGCTCTGACTTATCAAAATGGGAAAATAGTAAACATTAATAAAAATGAAATATTTGATGATGCTAAAAGAAAAACAATTGGTGTAGCTGCATGTGATATAGATCAAGATGGTTTTGAAGAAATTTATTTCTTAAACACTGACACTTATAGTGGAGAAAAAAAATATTCAGATAGATTAATTGATAATAATAGCGATAGCTTTGTAGATTTGTTTGAAAAAGAGATCAATAAAAAGAACCTGAATTTAACCGCTGGAAGATCAGTTGTTTGTGTTGATAGAAATGGTGATGGAAAATATGGCATATATGTTGCTAATTATGGAGGACCTACTAGATTTTATGAACTCCGTTCTGGACAAATTCTAGATTTAGCACAACAGCTTAAAATCAACAAAATAACTGGAGGAAGAGCAGTGGTTGCAGGAAACATTTTGTCAGGAAAAATGGATATATTTGCTGCAAATGAGAGAGGTAAAAACTTTTTATATTACAACTCTGATGGATATTTTCAGGACATTGCCGAAGATTATAAAGTGGACGATCAATACGAAAATGGAAGAGGCACAACTTTAACTGATATATTTTATAGAGGAAGACTAGATATAGTTACATCTAATTGGAATGGTTATCATAGGGCCTTCGTTTTAGAAGACAACAAATTTAGAGATATTGCTACTCCAACCTACAATATTCCAACTAGGATTAGAACTGTAATATCAGCAGATTTTGATAATGATGGTTATGATGAGATATTCATGAATAACATTGGTGAGCCAAATAAGCTATTCAAAATAAAAGAAAATGGGTTTTTTGAAGAAATCAATATTAAAAATGCTTATGAAGCAAATGGTCTTGGAACAGGTGCAGCTGTAGCAGATATCGATGATGATGGAATTTTAGAATTGTTAATTGCTCATGGTGAGTCTGGAATGCAACCATTAACAATGTATAAAGCTGATATTAAAAAAGATTTCAATTATTTAAGGATAAAGCCATTAAATAAATTTGGAGCTCCTGCTAGAGGAGCTACTGTTATATTAAAATCAAATTTGAGAAATCATGCTAAAACAATTGATGCTGGATCTGGTTATTTATGTCAAATGGAACCAGTGGCACATTATGGAATTAGAGATGGTGAAAAAAATATTTCTATTAAAGTTATTTGGACGAATGGTTTTACTGAGACTTTAAATATTAATGAATTAAATAAAACAATAGAAGTTAAACAAAAATAATAGGACAATAAAACCCAATTAATTTTTTAGAATTAAAAGTATACTTGAATAAATAATATGAGTTTATTAAAAAAAATTAAAAACTTTATACTATTTAGTCTTTTAATGAGTTTTAGTATGTCTCAACCTACCCAAGCAACGCAATTTAATTATTATGCTGATCTAGCTGGTGATTGGTCAGAAATCTTTCCTGATCAAAATAGAAATGCAGCAGGTCCTAAATTTTTTAAACATATTTTAGGTAAAAAAATTACTTATCAAGACTTTCTGGAATATAACAAACTATATTGCGCGGTGTCTGGTTCATTGATAGATCCGAATAACAAGCCTGAATTTGTCTATCTTAGTAGCGTTGAAAATGAAGAGAAAATATGTGGTTTTTATCATAGATGCTGTGTCCCATGTTCATGTGATTTGATGAAATATTCAAAAGTTAAAAAAATGAATTACACTTTTACAGATGGTGAAAAAGAATTTTTTGTTTTAACAATAAGTAATCCCTGTGGAAAAGATGACTTCCCAATGGAAGTTAATAAGAATTATTTTTGTGACGGTAAAAAACTTGATGACAAACAAGTATATGTTTTAGATGATAGGTTAGTTATTGGTTTGTTTCACAATGCATCAAGATGTAATGAGCAAAGCATAGCAGCAATCGATAAACACGAGATAACTGGCCAATATTGTGCTTTTAGAAATACTGCACCTCTTGAGGAAGTAAAAGGGGGCATGGGGGATATCTTTATTAGGCTGGCAAAAGATAATTAAATTATTCCAATTCCTTCTTTATAGAAATAGGCACCTAATATTAAAATTGCTAAAATGTAAACAAGGCCAAAAATAATATATTTAATTTTTTTTTTCATTTAATTTTTCCAGAAATTTTTAGCTTTTTGAAAAAATCTTTTTATACTTGGATTTGATCTATCATTTTCAATTTTTCTAAATTTTTCAAGTAATTCTTTTTGTTCTTTATTCAAGGATACTGGTACTTCAGTGTTAACTTGTACATATAAATCTCCATAGTCTCCTCTTCTCATAAATGGCATTCCTTTGCCTTTCAATCTAAATTGCTTTCCACTTTGTGTTCCGTCTGGAATTTTTATTTTTGCTTTACCTCCATCTATTGTAGGTATTTCAATTGTGGTTCCTAATGCTGCATCTGTAAATGATATAGGAAATTCAAAAAATAAATTTACTTCAGATCTTTTAAAAAGTTCGTGTGACTCAACATTAATAAATAAATAAAGATCACCATTACTTGCTCCTCTTGATCCAGCTTCTCCTTTACCAGATAATCTAATTCTAGTTCCATCGTCTACTCCCTTAGGAATAGTCACAGATAGTCTCTTACTTGTTTGTTTTTTACCTGTGCCACCACAATTTGTACATGGGTGAGTTATTTGTTCACCAGAACCTGCACACTGAGGGCAAGTTTGTTGTACAGTAAAAAACCCCTGGCTTGACCGAACTTGTCCATGTCCTCCACACATTGAACACGTGCTTGCACTATAGCCTGGTTTTGAACCTGATCCGTTACAAACATCACATTTATCAGAAGTTGAGAATTTAATATCTTGTTTTTTTCCAGCATAAGCTTCTTCCAAGGTTATTGAGATGTCATATCTTAAATCGGATCCTCTGTTATTAGATCTTCTTGATCTTCTTCCGCCTCCACCAAATCCTTCTCCAAAAAAATCTTCAAAAATATCTGAAAAGGAGCCTGAAAAGTCAAAGTTCCCAAATCCTCCTCTACCACCTCCACCATTTTCAAAAGCTGCGTGTCCAAAATTATCGTAATTCTGTTTTCTCTCTGAGTTTGATAAAACGTGATATGCTTCTGAGGCTTCTTTAAATTTTTCCTCAGCTCCTTTATCACCTTTATTTTTGTCAGGATGATATTTTACTGCTTGTTTTCTGTAGGCTGCTTTAATTTGGTCGGGACTAGCACTTTTTTCAACACCTAATACGTCGTAATAATCTCTTTTTGCCATAACTAGTTATAGACAAATGGTTGATAGTTTAGGCGCTTTTTTCTTTATCTTCTTTTACTTCTTCAAAGTCTGCATCAACAACATTATCGTCTTTTTTCCCTTCATCTTTTGCATCTTTAGGTGCTTCACCAGGTTTAGTACTTTGTTGTGATTTGTAAATAGCTTCTCCTAGTTTCATAGAAGCTTGAACCAAATCTTGAGTTTTCTTTTTAATCTCCTCTACATCAGTCCCTTTCAATGCATTTCTAACATTTGCAGAAGCATCCTCGATAGCTTTTTTATCTGCATCAGAAACTTTACTACCATGTTCTTTTAAATTCTTTTCTGTAGAATGAAGTAAAGTATCAGCTTGATTTCTAGCATCAACTGCCTCTCTTTTCTTTTTATCAGCTTCTTTATTTGTTTCAGCATCTTTAACCATTTGATTTATTTCTTCTTCACTTAAACCACCAGATGCCTGAATTTGAATTTTTTGCTCTTTACCGGTTCCCTTATCTTTTGCAGATACATTTACAATACCGTTCGCGTCAATATCAAATGTAACTTCAATTTGAGGAACACCTCTAGGTGCTGGGGCAATACCTACTAGCTCAAAATTACCTAGAACCTTATTATCTGAAGCCATGTCTCTTTCACCCTGTAAAACTCTTATTGAGACTGCAGGTTGGTTATCTTCTGCTGTCGAGAAAACTTGGCTTTTTTTAGTTGGTATTGTTGTGTTCTTTTCTATTAGCTTTGTTGAAACTCCACCTAATGTTTCGATTCCAAGAGAAAGTGGTGTAACATCAAGTAAAAGGACATCTTTAACGTCACCCTGTAAAACTCCTGCTTGAATAGCAGCTCCCATCGCAACAACCTCATCAGGATTCACTGACTTATTTGGTTCCTTGCCAAAGAAGTTCTTTACCTCTTCTATTACTTTAGGCATTCTTGTCATTCCACCTACCAGAATCACTTCATCAATTTCACTAGCATTCAAACCAGCATCTTTAAGAGCTGTTTCACAAGGTGGGATTGTTCTAGAAATAAGATCTTCAACAAGAGCCTCAAGTTTTGCTCTTGTCATCTTCATATTTATATGTTTTGGACCAGTTTTATCTGCAGTTATAAATGGTAAATTTATCTCTGTTTGTGCAGCAGAGGATAGTTCGATTTTTGCTTTTTCAGCAGATTCCTTAAGCCTTTGTAAAGCTAATTTGTCAGATTTTAGATCAATACCATTTTCTTTTTTAAATTCAGATAATAAATATTCTACAATTGTGTTATCAAAGTCTTCACCACCTAAAAAAGTGTCACCGTTTGTTGATTTTACTTCAAATACTCCATCACCTAGCTCAAGTATAGAGACATCAAAAGTACCTCCACCTAGGTCATAAACAGCTATTTTTTTATTTGTTTTTTTATCCAATCCATAAGCAAGGGAAGCTGCTGTTGGCTCGTTAATAATTCTTAAAACTTCTAAACCTGCAATTTTCCCTGCATCTTTAGTAGCTTGTCTTTGAGCATCATTGAAATATGCAGGAACAGTGATTACAGCTTGTTTAACTTCTTGTCCTAAATACTTTTCAGCAGTTTCTTTCATTTTTTGAAGTGTAAAAGCAGAAATTTGAGATGGAGAATATTTGTTACCTTTAGCTTCAATCCATGCATCACCTTTATCAGAATTAACAATTTTGAATGGTGCAGTTTCTACATCTTTTTTTACAGATGGATCATCAAAATTTCTTCCAATCAATCTTTTTACTGCAAAAATTGTATTCTCAGGGTTTGTTACTGCTTGTCTTTTTGCAGGTTGACCTATTAATTTTTCATCATTATCTGAAAATGCTACAACTGAAGGTGTCGTTCTAGCGCCTTCAGCGTTTTCTAATACCTTAGCTTGTGTACCTTCCATTACAGCGACACAAGAATTTGTGGTCCCAAGATCTATTCCTATAACTTTGCTCATAAATTCAATTCCTTTCGGTCATATAAGTGCTAATTTTTATACTACAACCATATTTAATATTTAAATTTTTGTTGTTTTTATTGGTTTTTTTCATCTTTTTGATTTTCTTTTACACTTTCTTCTGTTTTTTTCTTTGAAACTCCAACTAAGGATGGTCTTAACAATCTGTCCTTCATCATAAACCCTTTTTGAATTTCCTGAACTATTGTGCCAGGTTCCTTTGTGCCATCTTCAACTTCCATCATTGCTTGATGTAGATTTGGATTAAGTTTTTCATTAATTGATTTAATTGGTTCAATATTATTTTTCTTAAATATTGAAAGCATATCATTATGAATAATATTTAAATGTTCTATAATTTTTTTGAGAGCATCAGTATTTTTTAATTTTTCGTCATTTTCCAAAGCAACTTTTGATCTTTCAAGATTATCTAACAAGTTAAGGGCTTCTTTAGCAAATGAATATCCTCCATATTCATAAGCATCATCTTTTTCTTTCTCGAATCTCCTTCTTTGATTTTCCATTTCTGCAAAAGTTCTTGCAAGCTTATCTTTAAGGGCTTCTAATTCTTCTTCTGGCGATAGTTTTACCTCTTTATCTTTTTGTTCATTATCGCTACCAACTTTTTGGTCATCAACAATTTTTTCTGATGACTGGTCATCATTTTCATTTTCTAGATCTGAAGTGTTATCTTTATTTTCTTCCTTGTCCATATATGTTTATATGGTAAGAAAATACATAATTTCTAGATGTCCAAAAAAAAAATTAAAGAAATATTTATTGGCTCAAATAACAAAGGAAAACTCAAGGAAATTGCAGATCTACTACCTAAGAGTTTAAAATTATATTCTAATTTAGACTATAAAATTCCTAGTCCTATAGAAACAGGTACCTCATTTTATGAAAATTCACTACTCAAGGCAAAATATTTTTCAAAAAAAACTAAAAAAATTTGTATGTCTGACGACTCTGGAATTGAGATTGATATTTTAAATAAAAAACCAGGAGTATACTCAGCGGATTGGGCTGGGAAAAAAAGAAATTTTGATTTAGCCATTAAAAAAGTATATCGAGAAATTTATAAAAAAAACAAAAATTGGAAAAAGCAAAAAATTACAGCTAGATTTATCTGTGTCCTGACAATATTTTGGCCAAATGGAAAATTTGTGAGTAAAGTTGGTAAAATTGAAGGTCGTATCTCTAATATAAAAAAAGGAAAAAATGGTTTTGGCTATGATCCAATTTTTATACCAAAAGGAAAAAGATTAACTTTCGGTGAGCTAGAACCTCAAAAAAAATATAAAATAGATCATCGTTTTAATGCATTCAAAAAAATTAAAAAATTTTTTTGAATTGATTATTTTCAATACTGTAAAAATTTAATTGATGAGTGATTGTATTTTTATTAATTTCAAAAATTCCTATTTTACCTTTAAATTTCTTCTTCTTATAAAATATATTTTTTGAAATCTTAAAATTATTTTCATAAATTAAAAAATATACTAAGCCTATTAAATCATAACTTAAAAATGAGAGTTGATCACCTTCAAAACCGTAAGTATTTTTGAAGTCATTCATAAATAATTCATAGTTACTTTTATTAATTGATGGAAAAAATATTGGGTGTAGTGAACTCTCTTTTAAAAGACTTTCGTCAAACCATTGATTTAATGTTATATATGAAATTTTCTTTGATGAAACATCTGTATATAGAAGAGAAGTAGCAACACTTTTTAAATTTTCGTCAAAATCAGCAATTATAACTGAGTCAAAATTAATATTTCCCAATGTATCTCTCTTCTTCAAGTTTTGTATTCTTTTATCTTTATCTTTGAATGATAAACTTTCTATCCTTTTTATTTCGTCTTTAAGATTTTCTTTTCGAATTTGGTATTTTGTTAACTCTTCTATTTGTTTTGTGAGCTTTGTTGGTTCTCTGTCATAATAAAAAACGTCTTTATGTTTAATTTTAGTTTTATTTATTGCTACTTCTATTTCTTTTTTAAACTCTGATCTTGGGATTAAAAAAATACTTTTTGATAAATTATTTCTATTTGCATATTTTTTGATTGTTTGTATTTGCGAAATTGCGTTAACACCTCCACTAATAACATTTATAGGATTATCAATTAATTTATTTGTAAAAGATATAAATGTTAATTCTTTCAGATCATCAAGATATTTAGTACTTTCGTTAAAGACTGGACCAATTATTATTTTAACACCTTTTTTATGCAATTCTTTTGATACCTTTAATGTATCTATTGGATTTGATTTTGTATCTTTTGGGATTATTTCTATTCTTGGATCATTTATTTTATTTATAGCTAATCTTGCTGATTTTATAATTCTTTCACCAATTAGAGAATTATCACCACTCAAGGGAACAATTAATCCAATTTTAATTTTTTCAGATGCATGTATGTTTTGATAAAAAACATTTATAGCAATGCTGGAAAATATAAGTAATTTAATAAATGTTTTCATATAAATTTAAATAATTTATTTAATTAAACAGTTCATATGAATTTAAACAATAATAAATTTAAACCTGGGCTATATTGTGTTGCAACACCTATAGGTAATATGGGCGATATTTCTTACAGAGCCATCGAGATCCTTAAAAATTCTGATTTGATTTTGTGTGAGGACACAAGAGTCACAAAAAAAATCCTTCAGAAATTTGATATATATAAAAAAACTATTTCAAATCATAAATTTAATGAAAATAAAAATTTGAACAAAGTATTAGAGCTTCTCAAAAATAAAAAAACAATCTCATTAGTTTCAGATGCAGGTACACCTGCTGTCTCAGATCCAGGAAGAATACTTATTGAAGAATGTGTAAAAAATGGAATTAGTATTTTTCCAATTCCAGGTGCTTCTGCTATTAGTGCCTCAATATCAATAAGCAGTTTTTCCGACAATTTTTATTTTTGTGGTTTTCTTCCAGAAAAACAAAATCAAGTAAAAAAATTATTCGAAACCTTATCGTCACTTGAATGCTCAATTGTATTTTTCATATCACCAAATAAGCTATATAAAAGAATAGATGATTTGAAAGAATTCTTTATAGACAGAGATATTTTAATATGTAGAGAAATCACAAAATTTCATGAAGAATATATTAGAACTTCAGTAAAAGAATTAGCAAATATTAATTTTTCAAGAAAAGGTGAGATAACTGTTGTTATTTCTGAAATTAAAAAAAAAAAATTAAGTTTTATAGAACTTGAAGAATCAGATAAAAAAAAAATTAATAAATTAATTAAAAAAATGTCTATAAAAGATATTGTAAAAAAAGTTTCAGAAAATAGAGTAATTTCCAAAAAACTTATTTATCAATATTGTATTGAAAAAAAAAATGAAAATTAAAAAAATTATTATTTTATTAAGTTTCATAATTATTTCTGGCTGCGTTGGCTATTCTTCAACTGGAGTTTTGGGAACAGGTGTATCTATCGCATTAGATCCAAGAAGTTTTGGTACCCAAATAGATGACTCTATAATGCAACAAAATCTCAGAGCAAAGTTATTATCAAAAGATAAGAGTTATATTGTTTCAGTTAAAACAAAAATACTTGATGGGAGAATATTTCTTACTGGAAAAGTGAATTCTGTTGAAGATAAATTAAAAATTACTAAATTAGCTTGGGAAGTAAAAGGTGCTAGATCTGTTAATAATGATTTGAGAATAAAAGAAGAGTTTAACTTTAAAAGATCTGCAAAAGATCTACTTATAACCTCACAACTCAGAGCAGCTTTAATAGGTAATAAAAATATTAAATCAGTAAATTATAATATCGATACCTACAAAAAAAAAATTTACATTTATGGTATAGCTTTAAATAAAACTGAAAGAGATGAGGTTAACAGAGAAGCTAAACAAATTCTTGATGTTGAAGACGTTATCACAAGTATCTTTTTAGTTGATGACTTGAGAGTTATAAAAAAATAAAAAATATTTAAACTTTCTTTGAGTATTTGATTACCCCTGCAGAGTAAGCAGCAACAGAAGCTAAATTTAATATTTCAGAAGTTGATGATCTTAATGGTGCAATTTCTATTGGTTGTGCAAGTCCAATAAGTAATGGTCCAATTACCTTTGCTCCACCTAAAGTTTTCATAATTTTATAGGATATTGCTGCACTATGTTGACCTGGCATGATCAAAATATTTGCATTTCCTACTATTTCCGAAAATGGGTATAAATCAGTGTACTCTTCGTTAAGAGCCACATCAGGCTGCATATCACCATCAAATTTAAAATTTACTTTTCTTTTTTTTAATATTTCGACAGCATCTCTAATATGTTTAGTTCTACTTGTTACTGGTTGACCAAATGTTGAATGAGATAGAAAAGCAACTTTTGGATCAAAGCCAAACAATCTTACAACTCTTGCTGCTGATATTGCAATTTCAGCCAATTCCTCAGAAGTGGGATATTCATTGACTGATGTGTCACCAATAAATACAGTTTTGCCTTTGCTCACAACCATATTCAACCCAAACATTATTTCACCTTTCCTCGGCGGAACTACCTTTTTTATTTTATCTAATGATTGAGAGTATCTTCTTGTGTTTCCTGTAACCATTGCATCTGCGTCTCCACATTCAACCATACATGATGACCAAATTACTCTATCGTTTCTAATCATTCTATCACAGTCTCTTTCTAACAAACCCTGCTCTCTATGCATTTTTTTAAAGAGAAATTTTGAGTATTTATCTCTTAATGTTTTATTTGTAGAATTTACAATTTTAATATCAAGATTTTCTCCATAACCAATCTCCTTTAATTTTTGTTTAACAATTTTTTCTTTTGCAACAATTATTGGAGTGCCTAACCCACTATTTTTAAATGCAATTGCAGCTTTTAATGTATTTGCGTCTTCACCATCAGCAAAAACCACAGTTTTTTGATTTTTTTTGATTTTTGAGTTTATTCCTTGAAGTATGGTTACTGATGGATCTAATCTCTGCTTTAATTGTTCTGCATAAAAACTAAAATTTTCTATTTTTTTTCTAGCAACACCACTTTTGATAGCAGCTTTTGCTACTGCCACAGGAATTACACTTATTAATCTTGGATCAAAAGTTGAGGGAATAATATAATCTTTACCATATTTGGGTCTATCTCCTCCCATTGCGGCTGCAACTTCATCAGGAACTCTATCTCTTGCTAACCTAGCAATTGCATAAGCTGCAGAAATTTTCATTTCTTCATTAATTGTTTTGGCCCTAACATCAAGTGCACCTCTAAATATATATGGAAAGCCGATTAAGTTGTTTACTTGATTTGCATAATCTGATCTACCTGTTGCTATAATTGCATCCTTTCTAATTTTGTATACTTCTTCAGGTAGAATTTCTGGATCAGGATTAGCACAAGCAAAAATAATTGGATTTTTTGCCATGTGCTTAACCATCTCTTTTTTTAGAATCCCAGCTGAAGATAAACCTAAAAAAACATCTGCATTTTTTATTGCATCATTTAAATTTTTATCTTTTGTTTGTTTGGCATATCTTAATTTCCATTTATTTAATCCTTTCCTATTAGAACTTATGACCCCTTTACTATCTATCATCGTTAAATTATTTTTTTTTACCCCCAGCGTAATAAATAAGTCAGCACACGCCATGGCAGATGCACCTGCTCCGTTAACAACAACTTTAATTTTAGATATTTTTTTTTTTGTTATATGAATTGAATTAATTAGAGCTGCCGATGTAATAATTGCTGTTCCATGTTGGTCATCATGAAATACTGGTATATCGAGTTTTTCTTTTAAATTTTCTTCAATTATAAAACATTCTGGAGCAGCAATATCTTCAAGATTAATTCCTCCAAAACTCACAGCAAAATTTTTTATGCTGTTTACAATTTCTTTAGGGTCTTTGCTATCAATCTCTAAGTCAATGGCATCTATATCTGCAAATCTTTTAAATAAAACCGCCTTACCCTCCATCACAGGTTTTGAGGCAATCGCTCCTAAATTTCCTAATCCTAAGATCGCAGACCCATTGCTAATAACTGCTACTAGATTTCCCTTAGTTGTATAATCATATGCTTTTTCTGGATTTTTATTAATTTCTTTAACAGGTGCTGCTACACCTGGCGAATAAGCTAAAGCGAGATCTCTTTTAGATGTCATTGGTTTTGACGAATTTATCTCAATCTTTCCAGGTTTATTTAAATTATGAAATTCTAGAGCCTCTTTATCTGAATAATGTTCAATTTTATTTTTTTTCATTTTCTAAATTAAATATACAAATAAGGTAAATAAACGACTAATATGATTTATGAACCTCATTAAGTCAACTAGCACATTTAGTATATTTGTTTTATTAAGTAGAGTTCTTGGTTATATAAGAGATTTTTTCATAGCCATATATCTTGGATCTGGACCTATAGCGGATGCTTTCTTTGTGGCTTTTAGAATTCCAAATACGTTTAGAAGATTATTTTCAGAAGGTACCTTTAATGCAGCATTTGTCCCTTCTTATTCTTCAGAACTTTTAAAAGGAAAAAAAAATGCTAATTCTTTTGCAAATACAATTTTCAATTTACTATTGTTAGGTTTGTTTTTCACAATTCTTATAATTGAAATATTCATGCCAGCATTTATTAAAATAATTGCACCAGGATTTTCAAATGATCCGCAAAAATTGAATATTGCAATTGATTTAACAAGAATAACTTTTCCATTTTTATTTTTTATCAGTCTTGCATCTTTTTTCTCAGCAATTTTAAACTCACACAATAAATTTGCAGCAGCAGCAGCAGCACCAATGATTCTTAATATATTGTTAATAATCTGTTTGATGTATGCTGAAAAATTAAATGATAATTTAGTTTATTATTTGTCTTATACTGTTACCTTTGCTGGAATAGTTCAATTTATTTTTTTATTATTATTTGTTAAAAAATATTTTGTAGTTAACATAAATTTTAATTTTAAAATAAACCATAAAGTTAAAATTTTTTTCAAAAAACTTTTACCAAGTATTTTTTCATCAGGTGTAACTCAAATAAACATCTTAGTTGGAACAATTATTGCATCTTTTCAGGCAAGTGCTGTTTCATATTTATATTATGCTGATAGGATTTATCAGATAAATCTAGCAATAGCTGGTGTTGCTATAGGCACTGTAATACTTCCAAATTTAAGTCGCCATATAAAAAGTAATAACTTTTCAAAGACAATTGAACTTCAAAACAAAGCACTAGAACTCAGCTTATTCTTAAGTTTACCGGCTTCATTTGCTCTCATGGTTGGTTCAGAACAAATAACATCTGCTTTATTTGGATATGGATCTTTTAATCAGTTAAGCGTTATTAATTCTGCAAAAGCCTTATACTACTTCTCTTTTGGTCTTCCAGCATTTTCTTTGATAAAAATATTCTCCACTTTTTTATTTGCTAGAAATGATACAAAAACTCCTTTCAAGTATTCATTAATTTCAGTAATTTTAAATATAGTAATAAGTTTAACTTTTTTTTCAAAAGTTGGATTTATAATAATTCCAATCGCAACAACAATTTCATCATGGTTCAACGGAATAATTTTATTAATATTTGTAATAAACAAAAATTACTTTGAATTTAGTTCTAGATTTAAAATACAATTAATGAAAATTATTTTATCAAATATATTTGTAATTTTTTTATTTTATTTTTTGATAAATTTTTTTAGTACTCCATTAGACTACGCAAGTAATTATAAATTTATTTTTATTATTTTGATTGTTTTATTAACTTTTGTTTTATACGTTGGGTTTTCAATTATTATAAAAGCCTTTAAAATCTCAGATATTAATTTAAAGTATTAATAAATGTCCAAAAAAATATTTTCTGGTGTTCAACCAACTGGTAACCTACATTTAGGTAATTATCTTGGAGCTATTAAAAATTTTGTTGAATTAAATAACGAAAAAGAAAATGACTGTATATTTTGTGTTGTAGATTTGCATGCGATAACGATTAAACAAGATAAAAATGAATTAAAAAGTAATATTCGCGAAACAGCTGCAACTTTTATTGCCAGTGGTATTGATCCAAGCAAGAGTATTATTTTTAATCAATCAAAGGTTCAAGCGCATGCTGAAGCTTCTTGGATATTAAGTTGTACAGCTCCTATGGGTTGGTTAAACAGAATGACACAGTTTAAAGAAAAGGCTGGAAAAGATAAAGAAAAAGCATCTGTTGGTCTCTATATTTATCCTGTACTAATGGCTAGTGACATATTGCTATATGATACTTCTCATGTACCTGTGGGTGAAGATCAAAAACAACATCTGGAGTTAACAAGAGACATAGCTCAAAAATTTAATAAAGAATTTATTTGTGACGATTTCTTTAAAGTTCCAGAACCATTAATAAAAAAAAATTTTTCAAGAATAATGAGTTTAAAAGATGGTTTAAAAAAAATGAGCAAATCAGACCCATCAGGTCTTAGTAGAATAAATTTAACAGACACAAAAGATGAAATAGTCAACAAAATTAGGAAAGCAAAAACTGATTCATTTCCAATTCCGAATATAGAAAAAGAATTAAATGATAGACCTGAAGCCGAAAATCTTCTTGGCATTTATTCAAGTATTTCAAATCAAACTTTAGAAAAAACTCTAGATGAATTTGGGGGTAAAAATTTTTCATTTTTTAAAAATGAGTTAGCTGAAATATTATCAAGTAAAATTTCACCAATTTCAGGTGAAATAAAAAAATTGATTCATGACCGCCAATATTTGGATAATATTCTCTTAGAAGGAGCAGAAAAAGCCGAATCTATTGCTGGGAAAAAGATAAAAGAAATAAAGAAAATAATAGGATTTTAAAATTCTTTAAATTTTTGGATTTATAGTTATATAAATACTATGTTCATTCAAACACAAGAAACTCCAAATCCAAATTCTCTTAAGTTTATACCTGGTAAAGGCGTATCAAATGATGGCCCGTATGAATTTTTAAACGAAACTCAAACCGAAATTCCTATATTGAAAAATATTTTATCTATTAAGGGAGTAACAGGAATATTTTTGAGTGAAAATTTTTTATCAATAAATAAATCGCAAGATGAAAATTGGGATAATATAAAACATATAGTGATTTCTCATTTAAATGAATACTATCAAAATGGAAATGAATTTATAATTGATAAAAAAATAGAGACAAATAAGTCCCAAGATTATGGAGAGATAGAAAATAAAATAATCAAGATATTGGAAACTAAAATTAGACCAGCTGTAGCTAGAGATGGAGGAGATATTACATTTAAAGAATTTAAAGAAGGGAAAGTAACAGTTATTTTAAAAGGTAGTTGCTCAGGTTGTCCATCTTCAACTTTAACTCTAAAACAAGGTGTTCAAAATCTACTTTGCCACTATATTCCTGAAGTAAAAGAAGTTTTAGCTGTATAAAACTTTTACTTTAAATTATAATTAATTAATAAGCTGTTATGAAAAAAAAAAATTTAAGAAAAAATAAAGATGACAAAAACTTAAGTTTTTTTAAAACATTTTTTTTAAGTTTATTTTTAATTTTAATATTTGCAGCTTTACCAAATTCTATCAATTTTGTTAAAAAAAGTTTTAAATCAAATGAAATAGTAATTAATTCTTCCAAACAAAATTTTGATGAAATCTTTGATAAACAGAAAAAAAATAAATTTATTGAAGGTAATGCAAGTGAAAGATTTTCGTGGAATATTTTTGAAGATATTGATGTTTTTGGTAAGGATGAGGAAGATAAAGATCCTCAAAGATTAAGTGCTTCTACTATTGAGGAGCTATTTAGAGACAATGGTTATAATCTTGATAAAGTTAAAGAAACCAAATTAGTTAATGCAGGTAATCAACTTACTAGACTTCCAAAAGAGCTTAAAAATATTGAAAGCCCAAAAAAAAGAAAAAAATTATTTATTCAAATAGTTTTACCACTGATTATTGAAGAAAATTTAAAAATTAGATTTGATAGAAAAAAACTTTTTCAAATTTTAAATAAAAATAATACAACTCAACGCGATAAAGCCTGGCTTGATACTAAGTTTAAGCAGTATGGAATAAAAAATAAAGATCTTACAAAGCTTAAAATTAGAATGGATGAAATACCTGTATCATTAGCGATAGCGCAGGCTGCAAAAGAAACTGGTTGGGGAAGTTCTAGATTTGCACAGGAAGGAAACGCTTTGTTTGGTCAATGGACTTGGTCAGGGGAAGGTATAAAACCATTACAATTAGAAAAGGATGAAAAACACAAGGTCGCAAAATTTAAAATACTCAAAGCTTCAGTTAGAGCGTACCAAAGAAACTTAAATACTCACTCAAGTTATAAGAAATTCAGAATTGAACGTGCAATTCAAAGAGATAATGAGAAAAAATTAAACAGTTTAAAACTGGTAAATTTTTTAGATAAATATGCTGA
>CACAZG010000006.1 GCA_902536975.1 uncultured Pelagibacteraceae bacterium | reverse complement strand
CTCTTCAGCCCACATATAAATATTATTAAATTGATAAGAATTTTCAAATTTAAACTCATCTTTCATAAATTTTAAAAATTTTTTTAAATCAAATATTAAATTTTTAATTTTTTCTTTTTGAAATTCACTGTCAGTATGCCAGCTGGTGATATTTTTTAGTGATTTAATTAAACACTGATAAAAAATATCTAAATCATTTTTAGAAACTTTTTCTATTTCTCTTATTTTTTTTAAAACTGTTTCTCTAGCAGTTATCCAGTTATTAAGTAAAGTGGGATGGTTTACTATAAATGGTGCCATACCAAGTCCTGTAGAATTTCCTATACCCAGAGTTCTGCTGATATTGTTGTCTAGTTCAACAGCGTTTTTAGGACTTATACTTTTTGCAATATGGTTAACTTGGTCAAATGTAAATTGTCTAACTAAATAAACCAACATCATCTCTAGTCTAAATGGCCCACAAATTTCATCCCTATTTTTAATCCTAAATCTATCAGCTAAACCAAATTTACCAGATCCATAGACTGCAGTGGTTCTATAAAGATAACCAACTTTAGATATAAATTCTTTATCTGGTTGTTGACCTTTCGATAAATTTTCAACTACATGATTAAACAACCTGACAGATTTATTAGCTCTTGATAGTGTTAGTTCTTTGTAAGATAGCCTTCCGACCTCTTGTTTAGGGACATTATTACTAAGTCTATCAACATCTTCTTTTGTTGGAATGCCATCAAATAAAGTAAATGCAGCATCCCATTTTGTGGCAATAACTCTATCTGATCTTTCGTCATCTTTAATTTCATTTGCAAAACAAATTAGAGAATAAGTTTTTTTTTCTTTAGTAAAAGAGTAAATTGCTCTTCCAAATCCTTTGTCATTTAATTGAAATAGGTCTCTACTATATTTCCAATTTTTAAACTCTTTTAAGAAAGATCTCAAAAAAGAGAGTTTTGATTGATGGAAAGAACCAAGTTTAGACAACTTCATCAGGAATTTAGGGTCTCTTAACTTAATTTCCATTAATTAATTCCTTTATAAAAATTAAACCAATTGTTTCCTAAAATATCATTTACTTCATTTTCATTAAAACCTATTTTTTTCAATCCTTTTTCTAAATTACTAAACCCTCTTGCATCAATAAACCATTCAGGTTGATTAGGAAATTCTGGTTTACTTTTGCTTCCCTCACCATAATTTTTTGTTTTACTCCACGTTCCATTCCTCATCCACTCAACGATACTATCTGGTTGATTCAAACAAAGGTCAGAACCAATGCCTATATTTTTTACTCCCATTATTTCAACAGTTTTTGCAACCATTTCACAAAAGCTATCTAATTTACAATTCGTTCCATCTTTTAGATGATGTGCATACAAAGAAAGCCCAAGCATTCCTCCACTGTTTGATAAATGTTTTAAAAGTGTTTCAGATTTATTTCTTAAAGCACTATGCCAAAAAGACGGATTGGCATGAGTAATCGCAATTGGTTTTTCGCTAATGTCTATAGCATCTAATGTACTTTTTTCCCCTGAATGCGACATATCAATAACTATTCCAATTCGATTCATTTCTTTTATAGCTTCTCTTCCAAAATTTGTAACACCAGAGTCGTTTTTTTCATAACATCCTGTAGCTAAAAGAGATTGATTATTGTAAGTAAGTTGCATAAATCTGCATCCATGATGATGAACTTTCTCAATTAAATTAATATCATCCTCAATTGGAGAACAGTTTTGAAAGCCAAAAAATATTGCAGTTTTATTTTCTGACTTAGCCTTTATAATATCTTCAAAAGTTTTTCCCAAAAATATTAGATCTGAATTTTCATTAAGTAAGTCATCCCATTCTTTCAATTTAATTAAAAACTCATCATAGTCTTCATGATATACTACTGTTGCATGTACTGCGTTCAGTCCAGCGTCTCTGTTGATTTTAAAAATATCTCTTGACCAGTTGCAATATTGAAGATTATCAATTCGATAATTCATATTAAAAACACATTATAATTATTACAAATTTTGTCGACTAGTTTTAATTTTAAGACTATATTGATTATATTAATTCAAAAACTTGGCATGAAAAAGAAAAGATATAGTCACAGAGTATCCATTGTAATGGGAAGCAAATCTGACTATTCCACAATGAAATTATGTGAAAAAACTCTTAAATTACTCAAAATTAATTATGAAACTTATATTGTTTCTGCTCACAGAACACCTGAGAGAATGTTCAATTATGCAAAATCAGCAGAGTCGAGGAACATTAATGTTATTATTGCAGGCGCAGGAGGATCTGCACATTTACCTGGCATGATTGCTGCATTAACAAGAATACCAGTAATAGGCGTTCCTATTGAAAGTAAAAAACTAAAAGGTCTAGATAGTCTTTTATCTATAGCCCAAATGCCTAAAGGTATTCCAGTTGGAACTGTTGCCATAGGAACTGATGGTGCCATAAATGCTGCATTGTATGCAGCATCTATAATTTCTAATTTTGATCCTAAAATTAAAAACAGCTTAATAAAATGGAGATCTAAACAATCTAAATCTGTTAAAAAAAAACCAAATTAAATGAAAAATCCTATTTTAGGAATTATAGGTGGAGGTCAACTTGGTAGTTTGCTATCAGTAGCTGCTAACAGAATTGGCATTAAAACTGTTATTTTAAGCGATGATGAGAATGCACCAGCTAAAAACTTTACGGAAAAATTCATTTATGGAAAATATGACAACAAATCAATTACCCAGGAATTTATCGATAGTGTCGATTTAGTTACTTACGAATTTGAGAATATTCCATTTAATATTCTTCAAAGTATAAATAATGAAAAAACAGTTTTGCCTAAACCTGAGATTAATAATTTAATCCAAAATAGATTGACAGAAAAAAATTTTCTCAATGATATAAATATTCAAACAACCCAATATGTTTCCATAAAACATATAGACGAATTAAAAGAAAATGAAAACTTTTTGCCAGGATTGCTAAAAACAACTACATTAGGATATGATGGTAAAGGTCAATACAAATTAAATAGCAAAAAGGATATATCTAATGAAATAGATTTTTCTAAAGAATACATATTAGAAAAATTTATTAATTTAAAAAAAGAAATATCTGTTATCATTACAAGATTTGGTAATCAAAAATATGAAATATATGAACCAATTGAAAATGTTCATGAAGACCAAATTTTAAAGCACTCTAAAATCCCTGCAAATGTTTCGAAAGAAATTATAATTAAATCCACTGAGTGGTCAAAAAAAATTGTAGAGGATTTAGATTATATTGGAACATTGTGTGTAGAGTTTTTTATTGACAAAAATGATAATTTATATGCCAACGAAATAGCTCCCAGAGTTCATAACTCAGGACATTTGACAATTAATTCTCACAATATAAGTCAATTTGAAAATCATGTTAGAGCAGTATGTGGTTTAGAAAAAATTAAAACAAAGAAAATATATAATGCCAAAATGATAAATTTAATAGGTGATGATATTTTAATATATAGAGACAAAAAATTTTCTGAGAACGAATTCTTTTTTGACTATCTTAAAAAAGATATAAAAAATAAAAGAAAAATGGGTCATGTAACAATCATTGAAAAATAATATCTTAAATTTGTTGAATTAATGAGGCGCTATTATTTGTTGGTTTATTTACATCCTTAGATATTTCGTGAAAAGTCAAACTTACTTTGTTACACTCTTTTAAAAAAGTTGAGCCAAAATGTTCGATGTTTAAATATTTATCTATATCTTTTTCATAAAGTATTACTGGTTGTCTATGATGAATTTCTAAGATATTTTGGCTTGCCTCCTCAGTTATCATGCAAAATTGGCCTTCATCGTAAATTGCAGCTATAAAAATTGTTTTTTTATCATTTCTGAAAAAATAATATGGAATTTTGTTATCTTTTGTTCTTTTCCACTCGTAGAAGCCATCGGCAACTACTACACATCTTTGGGTTTTTATAAGTTTTTTAAATGAAACCTTTTCATCAATTGTTTCTAATCTTGCATTTATCAAGGCTTTAAAGTCTTTCTGTTTTGCCCAGGATGGGATAATTCCCCATTTAAGATTTTCAACAGTATTTCCGTTTTTATATTTTTTGACTACAGGAAGATTTTGATATGGGTGAGCATTATAATTATCAGTGTCTTGAACATTAATTGCAGTTTTTACAATATTTTTTGTTTTTGTGACAGCATTAGTAACTACGTATCTTCCACACATATATTTAATATTGGTTTAATTTGTTTTTAGATTATATGTTCTTCAAAATGATTAAATCAATAGAAAATAACTTTGATAACCCACAGGTAAATGAGCTTCTAAGAATTCATTTTATTGAATTAAGATCTGTATCGCCAGAAGGCAGTTCACATGTATTAGATGTACAAGGTTTGAGAGTTCCCAGTATAAAATTTTGGAGTTTATGGGAGAATAATGATTTAATTGGATGCGGAGCTTTGAAAACCCTTTCAGAAGAACATGGGGAATTTAAGTCAATAAGGGTTGCGGACAAATTTAGGAAAAAAAGATATGGAGAGAAAATTATCACACATTTAATAGATAAATCAAAAAAAATTGGAATTAAAAAATTAAGTGTTGAAACAGGAGCTGGAGAATTTTTTGCCCCGGCAAGAAAATTATTTAAAAATTTTGGATTCAAAAAATGCAAACCTTTTGCACATTACAAAGAGGATCCAAATTCGTGTTATTATAGTTTAAATTTATAATTTCATGAAAAAAAATTTGACCAAACCTTATATACTTTATGTTGCAGAGGTTATTTATTTAGCAATAAGTGAAATTAAAAGTAAAGAGCAAAATATTAGTAATATTGATGCTATGGAAAGATTCATGGGTTCACCATTATATGAAAAAATAAGTAGTGGTAAGTATCATGATGATTGGTTTGAAGAGTTAAAAAAAAATAATTATATTGATAATAATTCTGGAGAAAAAATTTCTGCTGAAGTAATTCGGCTTTTAAATCTTCAAAAAGAAGCAATGATGAAGCAATTAATTAAATTTCCTGATTTATACTATGCAAAAAGCCATTTTCCTTTAGATATTTCTCAAAGAGCTATTAACCATCTGTGGAGAGTGTGTGAAAGTTACGAGTTGTGGTGTAATGAAACAAAGAATACTAAGTTAATAAAATTAAACATAATTGAATAAATTTATGAATCAAATTTCCAAATTTATCGACTCCACTTTACTAGATTTAGGAAGACAATTTAAACTATCTTATTTACCACCTTTAATGATTTATCTTGCAGCTGGAATTTCAGGTTTAACAGGAATAGTGGGTACATTTTTTGTTAAAGATTATCTAAATTTATCAGCAGCCTTTCTTGCTGGGCTAGGGTTTTGGGCTGGTATTCCTTGGGCACTAAAAATGCCATTGGGTCATTTAGTAGATCTAATTTGGAACAAAAAAAATTATATGGTTTATGTAGGAGCTACACTAATTGGTTTAAGCTTATTGATAATGTATGGATTAATTATCCATACGGAATGGATGTCCACAATTCTAAAAGTAGAGACTTGGTTTGTAATAAGTGTTCTTTTAGCTCCCATTGGATATGTGGTTCAAGATGTTGTTGCAGATGCAATGACAGTAGAGGCTGTTCCAATTGTTGATGAAGAAGGTCAAAAATTTTCACAAGATCAGATTAAAACAATGCATACTACAATGCAGACACTTGGACGATTTGCAATTATCGGTGGTACTGTTCTAGTTGCTTTAGTAAATGTAATCTTATTTAAAGGCGTAGATAGTTTAGAACAAGCGGACAAAATAGAGCTCTATGGATCAATTTATATTTATGCACTAGTAATACCATTTGTTTCAATTTTAGGAGTAATTTTTGCTAACTATCTTAAAAATAAAAAAAAAAATAAATTAATTAGTCAGGGTTTAGTCGGTAACGAAGATAATTACGAACATGAAAAAACAGAGATTAATTGGTGGATTTTAGGAGGTAGTTTAATTTTTGTAATTTTTACACTCAGCGTTGGTTCCTTCGGAGTTCCTTTTGCTCAAGAAATAGTTTTTTTAGGATCTATGGTAATTATTTTGTTCCTGATGAGTAAATTGATAAAAGAACTGCCTCAAAATTTAAGATCTACGATTGTGGGTACGGCTGTGATTATATTTGTATTTAGAGCAATGCCAGGTCCAGGTCCAGGACTATCTTGGTTCGAAATAGATGAACTAAAATTTAACGAGCAGTTTTTTTCTATATTATCATTACTAGCTTCGGTCTTAACATTGTTAGGAATTATTTTGCTGAGACCTTTTATGTCAAATAATTCAATAGCAAAAATTATTGTAGTTTTGTCAATTGCTGGTGCAATATTATTTTTGCCAAGTGTTGGGATGTATTACGGATTTCATAATTGGACTTCATCAATAACAAATGGAATTGTTGATGCTAAATTTATTGCACTAATTAATACAGCTTTAGAGTCACCTTTAGGTCAAGTCTCAATGATACCTTTACTAGCATGGATTGCTAAGAATGCGCCTTCGCACTTAAAAGCTACTTTTTTTGCAGTTTTTGCGTCTTTTACAAATTTGGCGCTATCAGCAAGTGCTTTAGGAACAAAATACTTAAATGAAATTTACACAATTACTCGTGAAGTCAAAGATAAGGTGACTAATGCAATATTGACGACTGCTGACTACTCAGAATTGGGAATATTATTAATAACTGTAACATTGCTGACTTTAATTTTACCAATTTTATTCGTATTTATTATTCAAAAAACAAGATTTAAAACTTTAGAATAGTTTCTAGATACATTTATAGCCATATTCTAGTGAAGCATCAGTTATTGAGTGGTACATAGACTCCCCAAAACTACGAAGTGAAAAAATTCTAGCTTTTTCAGGATCATCTTCAACCATATCAACTAAAAAAGATATTCCGTTATATGATGAGTTGATGCACATATTTTTACTAAATATATTGAAATTAAACGGACAACCTTTTTTTAAAACCTCTTTAACATTAGGCCCTTCTATTTCTATAATCGCCTTAGAATGTGAGAGATCTGTAACAGCAAAGTCGCTATCATTAAAATTTTTCAAAATTTCACTAAAAAGTTCTTTTTTTTTGGAAACAACAAGCCAGTTGTTTGGTGAATTCCACAATATTCTTAAATTTTCATTTGCGACAACTTTTTGTGCTTCATTAACAAATTGCAAATTTTTAAGTTTTATATCATTTATTTTAATTGAAGAATTTTTGTACTGAACTATTTGAATAATTAATAAATTTTTTAACTCAGAAATTTTCAATAATTCATTTTCAGTTTTATTTTCAAAATTTCCATAAGAACCCTCTGAATGAATGTTCTGCAAAGGTGATATCATCGTCATGATCTAACTCTCTTTCCTTCAGGATCTACATAATGAGAAGAGACAATCTCTACAGGTATTGTTTTGTTTTTTAAAGGTGACATAGCAAAGAGTTTTTGTCCTATCATATTTTTACCATCCTTAATTATTGCTAAAGAAAATGGGTTATCATATTCAACACTCCAACATGAAGCCGAAACATGACCTAATTTTGGATTAGGTAATTTTGCCTTGGGATCTTTTACTATGTAAGACCCCTCGGGTATACTTGTAGTTTTATCAATTGGAACTACACCAACTAATTTTTCTCTATCCGTAGATGTAAAGGCAGATCTGTTTAAAGATCTTTTACCTATAAAATCTTTTTTCTTACTAACTAGCCCTTCTAAAGATGCATCATAAGGGATTGTTCTTCCATCTAATTCAGATCCCGCAACATGACCCATCTCTATTCTTAAGGTTGATAAAGCTTCAGTTCCATATGGTTGTATTTGAAATTCTTTTCCAACTTCCATGATTTTTTCCCACATGAAATATCCGTTATCAGATTCAACGTTAATCTCATATGCTAACTCACCAGAAAACGAAATTCTGTAAATTTTTGCAGGAACTCCAAATAAATCAGCCTCTTTATAACCCATAAATGGCAAACCTTCGTTTGAAACATCTAAATTAGGGAATAATTTCATTAATAATTTTCTTGAATTAGGTCCTGCGATTGCTGCACCTGCCCATTGCTCTGTGGTTGATACAACGTTTACATTTAATTCTGGCCACACTAGTTGTAAATAATATTCTAAATGAGATAGAACATTTGCTGCTTGAGCTGTTGTAGTTGTCATGTGATAATGATTTTCGGAAATCCTTGTTGTTGTTCCATCATCCATAACAATTCCATCTTCTCTTAACATTACACCGTATCTTGCTTTACCTACTGGAAGTTTAAGCCAAGCGTTAGTATAAACTCTATTTAAAAATTCTGCTGCATCTGGTCCTTTAACATCTATTTTACCTAATGTTGTAACATCACATACACCTACATTTTGTCTTACATTCTTTGCCTCTCTTTTTGATGCTTCAAATAACCCTTCATTTCCTTGCTTGTAATATCTTGGTCTTAACCAAACCCCTGCATCAACAAATACTGCATTATTTTTTTCATGCCATGAATGCATAGGTGATTTTCTTGTTGGTTTAGAATGTTTGCCAACTTCTCTTCCTACGATTGCTCCAATTGAAACTGGAGTATAAGGAGGTCTAAAAGTCGTATGTCCTACTTGTGGAACAACTTTATTCTCAATATCAGAAACTAATTGTAATCCATTTAAATTACTCGTTTTTCCTTGGTCGGTAGCCATACCAAGTGTTGTATATCTTTTTACATGCTCGATAGACCTGAAACCTTCTCTTAGCGCTAGCTCAATATCAGAAACCGCTACGTCATTTTGAAAATCTAAAAACCTTTTATAAGATTTACCTTTTGGTAAAGGAACACACCAAAATTTGTCATGATCCGTTGATTTTTTTTCTACTACTGTCGGTACTGAAACTTTATTATTTTTTTCAGTTATTTTATTTGAAACATCAAAACCTTTATCAAAAGCATCTTTAATAGTTTCCTCCAATGTAAATATTCCATTTGCTGACCCAATTGTATTTTCTTTTTGTTTAGATTTATCTGGTACAAATGCATCAATTTTTTCGTTAAATTTAGATTTGTTTCCTGACTGTGATGCTAAATGAATAGATGGTGTCCAAAAACCTGATACACAGATACAATCACATTCAATATTTTCTATGTTAAATAATTCTTTTTTATCGTCAGATATTTTAGCAATATCTGCTGATTTAACTTTTTTATAGCCTTTTGCAGCAACAACTACATAGGAGAACCTAATTTCAATATTTAAATTTTTTGCCTCAGCTATAATGTCTGAAGAGGGATCGCTTCTTGTATCCAATATAATTGGATTTACCCCGTTTTTTTTAAATTCAATTGCAGTTTCATAGCCACTATCATTGTTTGTGAAAATTAAAGGTTTTTTTCCAACTAATACGCCGTAAACTTTCATATACTCTTTAGCAGCTGACGACAACATAACGCCAGGAGTATCATTATTTCCAAAAACTAAAGGTCTTTCAATTGAACCTGATGAAATCAATACTTCATTTGCTCTTATGTACCACAGACGTTGTTTAGGGAGATATTTTTGAGTTTTTGGCAAGTGATCACTAATACGCTCTGACATTACTAACATATTGTGATCATAGTAACCAAAAACTTGCGATCTATTTTTTACTGTAACATTAGGCATGGACTTAAGTTCTGCTATAATTTTTTCTGTCCACTCAACACCTGTTTGGTTTCCGATATTTACATCACTTGTTAATAAGCTACCTCCAAATCTTGGTTTATCCTCAGCCAATATTACTCGGGCTCCATTCTTGGCAGCAGCATAAGCACTTGCTAAACCTGAAGGCCCAGATCCTGTTATTAATAAATCACAATACTCATATTTATGCTCATATCTTTCTTTATCATGTTTGATAGAGGCTTCTCCAAATCCAGCCGCCATTCGAATAAAAGGTTCATATATTTTATACCAAAAGCTAGGAGGCCACATAAATGTTTTGTAATAGAAACCAGCTGGAAAAAACATTTTTAAGAAATTGTTTATCGCACCAATGTCAAAATTTACACTAGGCCAACAATTAACACTCTTAACCTCTAGCCCTTCAAAAATTTCTTGTTCTGTTGCTCTTATATTTGGATCTCTCTCATTATTTCTATCTAACTGTAGAATTGCATAGGGCTCATCAACGCCAACTCCAAAAAAACCCCTAGGTCTGTGATATTTAAAACTTCTACCTACTAAATGAACTCCATTCGCTATTAAGGCAGATGCGATAGTATCTCCCTCGAAACCAAAATATTTTTTGCCATTAAATTTAAACGAGATTTTTTTTTCTCTATTTACCATTCCAACATTATCTAATCTAAAACCCTGGGACATTATTCTATTGCTTCGTTTGCTTTATAAGTTTTAAAAATTTCGTGAGTTGATGTATCTCTTTCAACTTTAATCCATTGTCTACATCCAGAAATATGATGCCATAATTCTAAATGTTTTCCTCTTGGACTTTTTCTTAAGTATACAAAATTATCCCACTCTTGATCGCTTATTTCTTTATTAAGTTCAGGACGCTTTACTGTTGCATCTCCGCCATAAGCAAATTCATTCTGAGATCTAAGTCCACAATGTGGACAGTTGATATATAACATTTATGATATCCAGGTTTTAGTTCCTAGGCCTTTTTCATCAATTAAATTTCCAGTGCTAAATCTGTTGAGGCTGTAACCGGCATTTAAATCATGAACTCTGTCTTGAGCAATTGTATGTGCAAAAGTCCATCCGGAAGCTGGAGTTGCTTTAAATCCACCATAGCACCAACCACAATTTAAATATAATCCGTTAATATGTGTTTTATCAATAATTGGCGATCCATCCATGGACATATCCATTATTCCACCCCAAGTTCTTAACATTTTTAATTTGCTAAGAAATGGAAACATCGCAATCCCTTCTGTTAAAACATGTTGAAGAGTTGGTAGGTTTCCTCTTTGAGAATAACTATTATATCCATCTAAGTCTCCACCCATAACCATTTCCCCTTTATCTGATTGGCTACAATAAAAATGTCCTGCACCAAATGTAACAACATGATCAAGCAAAGGTTTAATAGGCTCTGATACACATGCTTGAAGCAAATGAGTTTCAATTGGTAAAGTCATATTTAACATTTCTGCCAAAATATTTGTACTTCCTGCAACACATAAACCAACTTTCTTTGCTTTAATATCTCCTTTAGAAGTTCTTACTCCAAGAATTTTTCCATTTGAGACATCAAATCCTGTAACTTCACAATTTTGAATTATATCAACACCCATAGAGTCTGCTTGTCTCGCATAACCCCAGGCAACAGCATCGTGTCTTGCTGTTCCAGCGCTTGGTTGCATCAAGCCTCCAAAAATTGGAAACCTTACATTGTCAGAAAAGTCTGCCATTGGAATTAACTTTTGAACTTCTTCTCTATTTAACAAAACCGCATCAATGCCGTTCAAACGCATCGAATTTCCCCTTCTTGAATAGGCATTCATTTGTGCATCTGAGTGGGCAAGATTAATTATTCCTCTTGGGGAAAACATTACATTGTAATTTAAATCTTGGCTCATCTTTCTCCAAAGATCCATACCAAATTCGCTAAACAAACCATTCTCATCATGCATGTAATTAGACCTAATAATTGTAGTATTCCTTCCAACGTTTCCTCCACCTATCCAACCTTTTTCAATGATAGCAACATTTGTAATGTTGTGTTCTTTTGCTAAGTAATATGCGGTTGCTAATCCATGGCCTCCCCCACCAATGATAATTACATCGTATTCTTTTTTAGGTGTTGGGTCTTTCCATGCAACTTCCCAATTTTGATGATCTGAGAATGCATTTTTTATTAGACTAAAAACTGAGTATTTTTGCATTATATAATTTTATCTAATTAAACTTAAATTTTTTCTTATTTTTTATATATATATTTTTTAGATGTTTAAAATCCTATTAAAAAAGTATAGAAATTTTGCACACTAATTTATTATAGGTTTTAAACCAAATGTCAAAAACAGATATCCAAATTGCAAGAGAAGCAAATATGAAACCAATTCAAGAGATTTTGGATGGAGTTGGTGTTCCAGATAATGCTGAGGCATATAGTCCAATAAGTAGATACATAGCTAAGATCAAACTGGAATATCTTGAAAAATTTAAAAATAAAAAAGACGGAAAATTAATATTAGTTACAGCAATTACTCCTACTCCAGCTGGAGAAGGAAAAACAACTACTTCAGTGGGATTGTCTGATGGATTAAATAAAATAGGTAAAAAATCTATTGTTTGTTTAAGAGAGCCGAGCTTAGGTCCTTCATTTGGAATGAAAGGTGGTGCGGCTGGTGGTGGTTATGCGCAAGTCGTTCCTATGGAACAAATAAATCTTCATTTCACAGGTGACTTTCATGCAATCACTTCTGCTCACAATCTTTTATCTGCTTTAATAGATAACCATATTTATTGGGGTAATAAATTAAATATAGATGTGAGAAGAATAGTTTGGAAAAGAGTGCTTGATATGAATGATCGAGCATTAAGATCTATCAATATTAATCTTGGTGGGGTTGCAAATGGTTTCCCAAGAGAAGATGGTTTTGATATTACAGTTGCATCCGAAATCATGGCGATCTTTTGTTTATCTAATGATCTACATGATCTTGAAAATAGAATTGGAAATATAACTGTTGCTTACACAAGAGATAAAAAACCAATTTATGCAAAAGATTTAAATGCACATGGTCCAATGACTGTTTTGTTAAAAGACGCAATTAGACCAAATGTAACTCAAACTTTGGAAAATAATCCCGCAATAATCCATGGAGGTCCTTTCGCTAATATTGCGCATGGTTGTAATTCCGTATTAGCAACTAAAACTGCATTAAAACTGTCAGACTATGTTGTTACTGAAGCAGGATTTGGTGCCGATCTAGGTGCTGAAAAATTCTTAGATATAAAATGTAGAAAATCAGGATTAAAACCAAGTTGTGTGGTGATTGTTGCAACTATAAGAGCATTAAAAATGCACGGTGGTGTTAACAAAGATGAGCTTAAAAATGAAAATATAGATGCTGTAAAAAAAGGATTGGTGAATTTAGAAAGACATATTGAAAATATTCAAAAATTTGGCTTGCCTGTTACTGTAGCTATTAATCACTTTGTTTTGGATACAGAAAAAGAAGTCGATGAAGTTATAAAATTTTGTCAACAAAAAGGTGTAACAGCATCAATATCAAAACATTGGGAAAAAGGTGGAGAAGGAGCAGTAGATTTAGCAAACAATGTTGCTGAACTGTGTGAAAAAGGAAGTGACTTCAAATTTTTATACGATGATAAAATATCATTATTTAAAAAAATTGAGACGATTGCTAAGGAATTGTATAGAGCAAGTGAAGTTGTAGCGGACACCAAAATAAGAGAACAATTAAAAAATTTTGAAGAGACAGGTTACCAATCCTTGCCAATTTGTATTGCAAAGACACAATATAGTTTTTCTACAGACCCTAATTTAAAAGGCGCACCATCCGGACATGTCCTACCAATAAGAGAAGTAAGGTTATCATCAGGAGCAGAATTTATCGTAGTTGTTTGCGGTGCTATAATGACTATGCCTGGGTTACCAAAGGTGCCAGCTGCAGATAAAATAAAAATTAATGATAAAGGTGAAACAGAAGGTTTATTTTAAAAGATAATTTAACCAATTTTCAAGTTCTCGCATTCTAAGATCTTTATTTGATTTTTTATTTTCTTCTGCAATCATAGCTACATGATTGTTTATCTCCTGCTCATCAACAAAAGCTTTATTATTTAACAGACGGTCTTTTCTAAAATGAATAAGATTTATCATTTTATCATAAGTAATTTCTGGGTGGTATTGAATTCCCCAAATATCACTTACTCCAGATTTGAAATTGACCCCCATAACTTTATTTATAGGATTTGAAGCCAACAAGATTGAATTTTCAGGTAATTTTACAACTTCATCAAAATTGAATGCTGGAGTGTTAAAAGTTTCATTTTTATTTTTATAAATTGGATGTTGCAATCCATTACTATTGATCTCAATATCATGGGCTATTCCTCTATGAGATCCAGTCACGCATCTCTTTACTTGTCCTCCAGCAACAGTAGCGGCTACCTGAAGACCCCAACAAATTGCTAGTATTTTCTTTATTTTATTTTGACACGATCTCATAAATTCTATTTGTCTTCTTATTTCTAGTGTATCATTATATATATTTAGACTACTTCCTCCCCAGATCATTCCATCAAATTTTTCTAAACCTTTTGCAACTTCTGAAATATTTTTATCAGATGAAGGATTAACTACATCAATTTCTAAATCATTTGTGAAATAACTAATACTATCCTTTAGACTTTCAGTGTGAGTTTTTATTCCACCTTCAGTAAAACTTTGATTTTCCTCTTTAAGATTACCTTCAACTATTAATATTTTTTTCATTTAAACAATTCTCCAGAGATGCTATTTTTGTAAATTATTTTCATATCAGAAATTGTCAATGTTTTGGGGTTAGATGCAGTTGACGGGTCATTCAAAGCCATTTCAGAGAGTTCATCTATATCGAGCTTATTTATATCAATCACATCTGATAATTTATGAGGTATTTCTAATTCTTTTCTTAAATCTAGTATCCATTCTAAGAAAGAATTAAAACTTTTCGATAAATTAAGATAATCACAAATAGAAATAATTCTCTCTTCTATAGCTTCTCTATTGAAAGTTAATACATATGGCATGAATATTGCGTTAGATAATCCATGATGAATATTGAACTTAGCATTTAATGGATGACTTAATGAATGAATGGCACCAAGACCTTTCTGAAAAGCAGTTGAACCCATACTGGCAGCAGCTAACAAATCAGATCTTGCATCAAGGTCATTACCATTATGTACTGCATTTAATAAAGATTTCTTTATTAGTTTCATTCCTTCAATTGCAATTCCATCAGCCATAGGATGAAAGCCTGGTGCACAAAACGCCTCTAAATTATGTGCTAATGCATCCATGCCTGTTGCTCCTGTTAATCGTGGAGAAAGATCTTTTGTTAAAATTGGGTCTAAAATAACTATTGATGGTAAAAATTTTGGATGGAAAATTATTTTTTTAACTCCAGTTTCTTTATTTATTATCGCGGAAGCTCTCCCTGTTTCTGAACCAGTTCCTGCTGTAGTTGGGATAGCAATTATAGGGGGTATATTTTTATTATTTGCTCTTTTCCAATAATCTCCAATATCCTCAAAGTCCCATATAGGTCTTGTTTGTGCAGACATAAATGCAATTGCTTTTCCCACATCAAGTCCGCTTCCACCTCCAAAAGCAATTACCCCATCGCAATTATTTTTCTTAAATTCTTTTACACCTTCTTCAACATTCTCACCAAAAGGATTACCTGAAAAATCAGAGAACACTACTATATTATCAATTTTATTTTTAATTTTTGAAATTACTTCTTTAACCATTGGTAAGTTTATCAAATCCTTATCGGTCACAAATAAAGGTTTTTGAATTTTTAAATTTGAACAGGCCAAATAAAGATCTTTTATTCTATCTTTGCCAACCCAAATAGTAGTAGGATAATTCCAATTATAATTACTCATATTTATTCTCTAAAATTAAATCTAAAAATAAGGATGCAGTCCATGAAAAGTTGGTTGCACCGAATCCTTTTCCAGTTTTGCAACTAAAGTATTCATTAAAACCTTTTTGTTTTACAAGATTTATTGTTTTCTTTTTGATTTGATTTGCAAATTTAATATCTTTATTCTTTAATCCTTGATAGATAATCCAGTTACAGTTAATCCATACTGGGCCTCGCCAATATCTTTTTTCTTCAAATTTTTGATGATCTGATTTTATACTTGAAAAAAAATATTTTTCTTTATTGCTATGTTTTTTTAAATTTTGGATAATTTTATTGTTTAATTTTTTATCTCTTAAATCAGCAAATAAAATAAAATAATGTGTGATAGATGGGATAGTTATTTTTTTTTTATTTTTCAAATCAATATTAATAAAACTATTATTTTTTTTATTATATAGTTTAACAATTTTTTTTTCAGATCTTGAAATATACGTTTCTATTTCATTACTTTTCAAATCAAACATTTTTAATAGTTTAACAAGATCTTTATTTGCCCTCAAAAATATTGAATTAAATCCAACATCAACAACATTAAATAATGAAGCTTTGAAAAGTTTGTTTGGATTATAATTATTTTTTCTTAAGTGATTTTTAATTGTTACATATCTATCATAATCTATGTCTAAAGGTCTGTATTCAGGGTTAACCACCTTGTTATCACCCCTTTTGTATTTTAAATTCTTTGGAATCTTTACTTTACTCATTGGATCATCCCATAGAGGTGAATTGTCATATCCACTCTCCCATGGATGTAAAATTGAGACTAATCCTGAATTATTTGGGTCTCTAAAATTAATGAACCATTTGTGATATTTTAAAACACCTTTAATAATTTTTTTAAATTCAGCTTTTTCTTTTTTAATTTTATTTTTATCTAAAATTAGCTTTATTATTATTGCCAAAATAGGAGGTTGGGTAATTCCAGATGAATGAATTTTATTTCCACAGGCCCAAACAGAATGGTTTGGATAATAATTAGTATTTAAATCATGAAACAAAATATGTGGTATCATTCCATCTTTCCATTGACCTCTAATAAGTGTATTTAATTCATCTAAAGCATATTTAAGTTTAAAATGTGAATAACCTAAAGCTATAAATCCAGAGTCCCAATTCCATTGAGCAGGGTATAATTTATTATTGGTTGGTAAAGTGTATCCCTTTTTTTTATTACCTAATAACACTTTTTTAGCTGAATTAATAAATTTTTTCATTAACCCTTTACACTTCCGGCAGTTAGTCCACTTACTAGATATTTTTCAAAATAAACAAAAATAAATAAAACTGGAATAGTGACTACAACTGATCCTGCCATTAAATATTGTCTAGGAGTTTCTGCATCACCACTCAAATATTGTATCGCTCTTGATAAAGTAAATGAATTTGGATTATCTAGAAACATTAAAGAAAACAAGAATTCATTCCATGCAATCATAAATACATAAAGAGCAACTGAAGAAATGGCAGGAATACTTAGTGGTAAAATAATTTTTATAATAATTCCAAACCAGTTTAATTTATCCATAATAGCAGCTTCTTCTAATTCCTTAGGTATACTTTTGAAATATCCTTGAAGCATATATATCGCAACTGGTAAAGTAGTTGCTGTATATACTATTAAAAGCCCACCTACATTATTTCTTAACCCTAGCTGACTAAATACGGTATACAAAGGTATTACTAAAACTATAGCAGGAAACATATAAATAATTAATATTGAAGTAGACAAAAAGTTTTTTCCAAAAAAATTTAGTCTTGCAACTGCGTATGCAGCTGGAATAGCAAAAATTAATGTGATTATAACTGTACCAACTGATACAAATGTACTGATAAGTATATATCTTCCAAATTTATAAGTATCAAAGATGACAAAGTAAGATTTAAACAGTTCTTTAA
The DNA here is from genome assembly GCA_902536975.1 of uncultured Pelagibacteraceae bacterium. Lineage (GTDB taxonomy): Bacteria > Pseudomonadota > Alphaproteobacteria > Pelagibacterales > Pelagibacteraceae > Pelagibacter. The sequence goes on along the minus strand of CACAZG010000006.1, from coordinate 19,435 downwards.
TATCTTGAGCAAAATTAATACTAAAGTCCAAAGGATTTATAAGCAGTGCAGCTTGTGTTTTAAAGCTAGTAACTATCATCATGTAAAATGGAAATAAAATTACAAAAGAAAATAATACAATTCCAAAAAGAGTTAAAAATTCAAATACAACTGTTTGAGATGAATGATCGAGGTCTAAATTTTTTTGATTATATTTATCAATTTTAAAAGAATAGAAAATAATAATTCCAAATACACCAATATTATACCAAATAGGCATGTTTTGGATGATAAATCCATCAATTAAAGTGAAGAAAGATGCAAATACTATTGATTTTATATAACTATTTAGTTTATCTCCAATAACAAGATTAATCAGGGAAATTCCTATACCAAGAGATAATATAATCGCAAAATTAAAATTCTTTAAATCGATACCTTGTAATGTTGATAAAATCTTCCAAATAGAAACTACAGAAAATAAAAAAATTGATGAAATGAATGAATATAATATTAAAGATCTAATTTTCATCTGCCCTCTTCCCTAAAAGTCTAAAATAGACAAACATAAAAATTAAAAGTAGAGCAACAATTACAATGGATACAGCAGAACCCATACCAATATCAGATATTGTAAATCCTTGTTCATAAACATTTATTGGTAAAGTTCTCGTACCAGATGCACCACCAGTAAGTAAAAAAATATCCTCAAACTTATTAAAGTTCCAAATAAATCTTATCATAAATAAAATAGATATAACTGCTGTGATTTGAGGAAGTGTAATACTGACAAATTTTTGGACAGGTCCCGCACCATCTACATCAGCTGCTTCATATAATTCTTTAGGGATTGCCTGAAGACGAGCTAATATAAAAAGAAAAGCTAAAGGGAAATAACGCCAAATTTCGAAAATAATAACAGTTGTTAATGCTAATCTTAATTTCAAATCAAAACCAAAAAAATTAATAGTTAAATATTTTTGACCTAGTAGGTTTAAAGGCTCTTGAATAACTTGAAAATTTAATAAAAGGTTATTTAAAGTACCACTGTAAGGATCCAATAATAGTTCCCAAGTATATGCTAAGGCAACAACAGGTCCTACATAAGGAAAAAGAAGTATGCTTCTCATAAATGTTCTTCCAAAAAATTTTTGATTTACAAGCTGAGCTGCTAAAATTCCAAAAACTATTGATCCTATTGTCCCAAAAAAAGTATAATAAAATGTCGTCATTAAAAGATCAAAAAATTCGTTTTGAAAAAAAACTTTTTTAAAATTTTTTAATGTGAAGTTGGTATTTAAAAGAATATTGTCTGATTTACCTGATAATTTTGGTTTAATAGACTTAATTTCTTTTTTGTAGATTTTTTCACCCTTCTTATTTTTTAAAATGATTTGAAAATTCTCTTTGTATTTAGCTTTCCAATTCCCAAAATTACAATTAATAATATTTGATTTAAATTGGCATCTTTCATCTAAATTTACGGGTTCAACATTCTTTGGGGTTTTATCTTGAAATTTTACATCCCGTATATCCAATATTAACGAGCTGTTTCTTAACTTATAAATTATCTTTATCTCATCTGAGCTATCTTTAATCGATTTAACTATTTTTTTTGCTCTAGGTTCTGGAATTCTTATATCTTTTAGGCCTACTTCCTTAAAACTAATCCAAACATTAGCAAATATAGGAAATAATATGATTGAAAAAACAAGAAAAACTGCAGGTAATAATAAAATATAGGCAGTTCTTTTTTCTATTTTTGAAAGTGTATCGCTCATAATAAAAGCGGATAATACACATTATCCGCTTTCATTAAAATTAATTTAATAATCTAGAATTGAGACAGTTTTTGATTGATCATATCTACCGCTTGATCAATATCAATCTGTCCATCAACGTATAATCTAGTTATTCTATTTATAAACTTATTATTTATAATTTTAGAAGCTCTAGCGAGTTCACCTTCTTTAACACCCCATCTAGTAGCTTTATCTAAACCAGCTACGATGTTATTAATAACATCCTCAGAGTATAAATCTGATAAAGGTGCTTTTCTATCAACTCCTACAGGTAATTTACTCCATGCTTTCGTAAATGCTTCAGGATCACTTGCATTTCCTCTTCTCACAGGGAATTTACCCTCTGGTGCAATTGATAAAGTTTTTGTGTAACCTTCATCCATTGAATATTTAATGAATGCACTTGCTTCTTCAGTATCTGCGTCAGCTGTTATACCAAAATATCTTACATCAGCCCATGCAGCTCCTTTATTATTATTAGGTCCTTTGAATTTAGTAATAAAACCTGTCTTCGAAGCTAGTTCGCTTGAGGTTGGATCGTCATTTATTGTTGGAGGCGCAGAGTCTCTTAAGCCTGCTAGCTCATCCATTATAAATGGTGACCAAATTATCATTGGAGTTTTTCCAGCAAAGTACAATTCTCTAGATTGCTTCCAATACAATTCTCCTGGAGGACTTGCATTTGCAATAACTTTGTAAAACTCTAAAGCTGCCTTTAATTTTTTACCTTGTTTTTTTACTCCACCTTTTTTAACAACGTTTACTCCATTTGCTAAAAGAACATGCTCCAAAACCTGACTCATAAAGTTTTCATCAGTTTTAGTAGCTGCAACAAAACCAAACATTCCGTCTCCAGAAAGTGCTTCTACTGCTTTAGTTATATTTTCATAACTTGTTGGTGGTTCAAGACCTGCTTTTTCAAATAAATCTTTTCTGTACACAACCATTTGTGTCCAACCATCAACTGGAACAGCTGCTATTTTAGATCCACTTTTAGCCATGTTTAATGCACCTGGTGCAAAAGTTTTTTTGCCAAGTTCTTTAACAACTGCATTATTAGCATCTACATCTAATATTCCAGCTTCAGCCCAAGGTAAAACATATTGTAAAGTATGATATATTACATCTGGAAGATCACCAGCTGCAGCTGCGGCTGTTGCTCTTGTTCCTAAATCTTTTTCTTCTACAGGAATAACTTCAACCTTAATGCCAGTTTTAGCCTCAAAATCCTTAGCCATAGCTTCTTGTTTTGCCATTCTAGCTGGTTGAACCTCTGTAGTCCAAAAAGTGATGTCTGCAAAACTAATATTTGTTACAAAAAATATTAGAGTGCAAACAGTTATTATTATTTTTTTAATCATTGATTTCCCCTCTTTTCGTTGATTAATATTGTAAATCTATCAGCGAGGCAAATGAAAGACAATAGGTTTAAAGTGTCTTTGTATCTCAAAAAGTCAATAAATATAATATTTTTTAAATTAAGAGTTTTTTATTTTTTAGAATTGATCTAATCACTTGAAACATTAGAGGAATTTTTTTTGAATTAAATTTTTTTAAAATAAAAGGGGCAATTTCTCTCACAAGTTGTTCGCCTTCAACAGTATCATTTGCCATAAACTTATTTTTAGCTCTTTGAAAAGTAAAACCTTGTCCTAAGTAGTTTCCCATTTTACTATTTCTTCCACCCGCAGCACTTACATACAAGTCTCCTATACCTGCTAAACTTAAAACTGTATCTTTTTTTCCATTTAAACGTTTAGTTATGTATTTCATTTCTAACAATGATTTTTGAAACAAACTTGAAGATTTATTTAAACTCAAACCAGAGCCTATTATCATAGAATAAATATTTTTTATTGCTGAGCATATTTCAACACCAACCACATCTTTAGAATATTCGATCAAATAGTATTTTGTAGAAATCATTTTACCTAACAATTTTGCAATCTTAATATTTTTGTTAGCGATGATTACACTTGTTTGACATTTTCTAGCTAATTCTTTAGCCAAACATGGTCCTTTCAAAACTGATAAGTTTAATCTAGGAACGCTTTTTAAAAGAGTTTGTGAAATAGTCAAAATCTTTTTATTTTGCTTTTCATATTTAAGACCTTTTGTAAGTAATAAAATTGGAGATTTTACTTTAAATTTTTTTAATTCTTTCGTGATAAAATCGATACCTGTTAAGCTTAATGCTATAACTATAAGATCATATTTTTCATAAAATAATTCATTGGAATATTTTTTAAATTTTAGTCTTTTTGGAAGATTAATTTTTAAAGCTGAATGAAATTTATTTTTTGATGATAAATTTTTAATAAACCTTTGACTGTATGGTTCTGTTATAAATACTTTGTGATTATTATCTATACATGGAATAGCAAAGGCTGAGCCCATGGCCCCACCTCCAATAATTAGAATTTTTTTCATAAATAAATTAACTAAATTTAACTATTTATTATTAACAAGTAATTTTAAAGAAAAAATAGTTTTATTTTTTTGATTTTATTAATAAAATAACTTTTAAAATTGTACAATTAATATGAATAAAATAGCGATAATTGGTGCGGGGCCTTGTGGTCTGTCAATGTTAAGGGCCTTCGAGCATGCTGAAAAAAAAGGAGAAAAAGTTCCAGAAATCATATGTTTTGAAAAACAAGATGATTGGGGAGGATTATGGAACTACAGTTGGAGAACTGGTTCTGATCAATATGGCGACCCTGTCCCTAATAGTATGTATAGATATTTATGGTCAAATGGACCAAAAGAATGTTTAGAATTTGCAGATTATTCATTTGATGAGCATTTTGGAAAACCTATTCCGTCATTCCCACCAAGAGAAGTATTATACAACTACATAATTGGGAGAGTGAGTAAAGGGAACATTAAAAGCAAAATAAAATTTAGTACAAGTGTAAAGAGTGTAAATTATAATTCAGATAAATTTGAAGTCAGCTATCAAGATAAAACTAATAATAAAATATTACACGACAAATTTGATTATGTTGTTGTTTCAACTGGACATTTTTCAGTTCCATTCATACCTGAATACAAGGGCATGAGTTCTTTTCCAGGAAGAATAATGCACTCTCATGATTTTAGAGATGCTGAAGAATTTAGAGATAAAAATGTTATTGTTCTTGGAAGCAGTTATTCAGCTGAAGATGTTGCGCTACAATGTAATAAATATGGAGCCAGAAGTGTAACTATTGGTTATAGGCATAACCCAATGGGTTTTAAATGGCCTTCAGGTATGAAAGAAGTTTATTATCTAGATAGATTAGAGGGTAGCAAAGCAATTTTTAAAGATGGTACAGAACAAGAAGCAGACGTAATTATATTATGTACAGGATACCTGCATCATTTTCCTTTTTTAAATGAAAAACTGAGTTTAAAAACTCACAATAGATTGTATCCACCAAAATTATACAAAGGAGTTGTGTGGCAAGATAATCACAAGCTAATGTACCTTGGTATGCAGGATCAATTTCATACTTTTAATATGTTTGATTGCCAAGCATGGTTTGCAAGAGATGTGATAATGAATAAAATTAAAATTCCCAATGATACTGAAATAGAAAAAGATATTTCTAAATGGGTTTCTATGGAAGAAAAATTAGAAAACCCAGATCAAATGATAGATTTTCAAACTGAATATACTAAAGAACTTCACGAAATGTCAGATTATCCAAAAATTGATTTTGAGTTAATAAGAAAACATTTCAAGGATTGGGAACATCATAAAATGGATGATATTTCAACTTACAGAAATAAATCTTTTTCATCACCTGTAACTGGATCCATTGCCCCTATTCACCATACTCCTTGGGCATCTGCGATGGATGACTCTATGGATACGTTTTTAAAGTAATAAATTTTCTATAATAAAGTTTTCTTGACGGATAACTTCCACCCATTCAACAATTTGCTTCTAACAATATTACTTAATTTAGGTTTGAAAATTTTATCTTTTTTCCATATTCTCTTTATTTGATCTAATGATTTAAATACACCAACTTGGTATCCAGCAAATAATGCAACCCCCAGGGCTGTAGTTTCCAAAACTTTGGGTCTTTCTGTTTTAACATTTATAATATTTGCTAAAAATTGAGAAAACCAATTATTTTCTACCATTCCACCATCAATTTTAATTTTATTAGGCCTCAAACCATCTTTGCTCATTGCATTAAAAAGATCATAGCTTTGATATGCGACAGACTCTATCACTGCCCTTACCAAAGTTTTCCAATCACTATCTCTAGTTAATCCTGTTATAACTCCTCTTGCATCAGGTCTCCAATATGGGGCTCCCATCCCACTAAAAGCTGGCACAATATAGACACCTTCATTATTTTTTTTTGATTTAGCAATTTGTTCGGTATCATAAGCATTATTTATTAGCTTTAACTTATCTCTTAACCATTGAACACCTGCCCCAGCAATAAAAATAGAGCCTTCGAGAGCAAAAGTGTTTTTTCCATTTAACCTATAACAAATTGTAGTTAATAATTTATTTTTTGAATAAATCTTTTTTGATCCTGTATTCATTATTGCAAAAGCCCCTGTTCCGTAAGTACTTTTTATTGAGCCTTTTTCAAAGCAAGATTGGCCAACAGCTGCAGCTTGTTGATCACCCAAAACTGCAGATATAGGAATTTCATATCCGACTATTTTTTTATTTGTTATTCCAAAATTATCTGCTGAATTTTTCACATCTGGTAGAATGCTTTTTGGGATATTCAGTTTTTTTAAAATTTCTTTGTCCCAAGTATTGTTATTAATATTAAATAACATTGTCCTACTTGCGTTTGTTGCATCTGTTAAATGATGTTTTCCGTTAGTTAGTTTCCAAATTAAATATGTATCTACTGTTCCAAACAATAAATTGTTGGATTTTAAAAGTTTTTTTGAAATTTTAACATTTTCTAAGATCCATTTAATTTTTGTAGCTGAAAAATATGGATCAATAAATAATCCTGTTTTTTTTCTAAAAGTATTTTCATATTTTTTTTTCTTTAGTTTTTCACAATATTTTTGTGTCCTTCTATCTTGCCAAACAATTGCATTATAAATTGTTTTACCAGTTTTTTTATTCCAAAGGATGGTAGTTTCTCTTTGATTTGTAATTCCAATACTTAATATTTTACCTTTTAAAGTTTTAGCTTTTTTAATTACTGCTTTTAAAGCTTTAATAGTTGAAGACCAAATTTCATCTGGATTATGCTCAACCCATCCATTTTTTGGAAAATATTGATTAAACTCGAATTGAGATGTGAATTTAATATTACCTTGTAAATCAAATAAAATTGTTCTTGAAGATGTTGTGCCTTGATCAATAGCGACAAGAAACTTTTTCACAAGTTTAATCTATACCCAAGTGTTTTTTTCTTTTATCGACCCAAGTTCTTATTAAATTGTCAAAAATTAAACCTATGAAAGCAACACATATTCCTAGTGTTAATCCAATTCCTGCACCTTTTTTGTCTGACAAAGCTTTTAAAATATATTGTCCTAAATCTTCCGTGCCAATAAATGCCCCTATAATCACCATAAATAAAGCAAAAACTATAGTTTGATTTAGTCCTAACATCATATGTGGGAATGCTAAAGGAAACTCTATCTTAAATAATCTTTGAAATTTTGTTACCCCAGACATAGTTGCAGCATCATGTAAACCAGACGGGACACTTCTAAGTCCTTCTATTGTATATCTCGTTGCAGGTATAGTTGCATAAACTATTACTGCTATAAGAACAGAAGTATCAGTTATACCAAACAGCATCATTACAGGAATCAAATATACAAATGATGGAAAGGTTTGAAAAATATCACATACGTTTAACATAAATTTTGTAGAGTGTTTATTTTGAAAACACAAAGTTCCAACTGTAAATCCAATAATACAAGATACAATCACACCAAATGTTGCCATATAAGTTGTGACTAAAGCTCTATCCCACCAAGGACTTAATGCTATAAATAAGGTCAAACCACAAACAACTAAAGCTGATCTTATGCCACCAATCAAATATCCCGCTCCAACTACCAACACTATTGTAGCTATCGCTGGCATTCTTAAATATAAAGCTCTCATTGGCTGAAGTACTTCAACAATCAACCACGTATTAAATGCTTTTATGTAAACAAAAAATGTATCAAATATCCAGTCAACTCCTTTATTCCAAAAATCAGCAGTTGATATCCCTTTATTATGTGGAACTTCAAATAAGTAATTATATTCTTTAAAATAAATAGATCCAAAATACGCTAACGCAATTCCTACAATCATTATTAGTCCAAAAAATAATGAGTTTTTATTCCTTTGGAAAAAATTTAGATTCCCAAAATAATCAACTTGTTTATTTGCCCAGGCTAAGGACATTTTATCCAATAGAATTGCAATCAAACTAATACAAAGTCCTGCTTCTAAAGCTAATCCAATGTTTAACTGATTTAATGCTAACAATAAATTAAACCCTAGGCCTTTTGCTCCAATAAAGGCGGAGATAACAGCCATAGAAAAACAAACCATTATAACTTGATTAACTCCGATCAAAATATCTCTTCTTGCTGTTGGAATTAAAACTTTGAACATTAGTTGCCAATTGTTGCATCCACTCATTCTACCAGCTTCAATAACTTCCGGCGGTACAGCTCTTAATCCTAATAAGGTCAATAATATCATAGGAGGCACAGCTACAATCATTGTTATAATTACTGCTGCATGATCCCCAACTCCAAAAAGTACAAGAGCAGGAACTAACACAGCGTACTGAGGCATTGTCTGCATGACTAAAAGTATTGGATATAAAGCTTTTTCAACTCTTTTACTCTTAAAGGCAGCAATACCAAGACTTAATCCAAATATAAATGATAGTGGTGCTGCAACTAAAATAAAAGATAATGTCTGCATTGATGGTTTCCACTGACCAAAAATAGAAATATAAGTCATTGCTAAACCTGCAAAAATGGCCAACCCTCTACCACCTAACTTATAAGCAAGTATTGCAGAACCTGCAGCAACAATAGTCCATGGTAAACCAGGTAATTCTGCCCAAGGATTAGCATCAATCCAATCCCAACTTGTAAATGCTACGATAGTTTCAAGTCCACCAAGTAAAATCTCTCTAATTAATTCTATTAAAAAAGTCATAAAGGCAGTTAAATTTCTAGTAATTTGTAAAACTAAAGGTCTAGTTTTATATTCTTGTGTATCTTCGTTCCAAAACTCCATTGGCATCCAATCATTCATTAAGAAGAATAATGAATCATTTATCCAAATTGGTAACCAACCAAGTAAAGGAGGCAGTCTCCAAAAAACATCAAAAGCGTAATACCTCACCTCTTTTCCTAAAAAAACAAAGGTGCTTTGATTGGGGTCTTTTACAAATTCAGCTTGCCCTCTAATAAATTTATAAGTTTCAGGTACATCAATTGCAAAACATAAAGCAAAAAATACTATTAATAAAAATATCCACTGAAATAATTTTGGGTATTTTTTAAATAATTCCATAAATTAATTATTATTTTTTCTTCCTCCAAAAACTGTATTAATTATTTTTGTTGGATTAATAGATCCTACAATATTATTATTGTTGTCTATTACAGCTACAGTCTTTTCTTGTGTTAATATTTTTTCTGCCACATTTTCAATTATCTCGTCTTTTGAAACTTTTAAATCCCCTATATCTTCTGTGGTTGTGGAGTCCATAACATCCTCAATTAATAAAACTTTTTCTCTTGGCACTTCCTCAGTAAATTTTCTTACATACTCAGTTGCTGGATTTAAAACAATATTTGCAGGAGTATCTAATTGTTCAATAATTCCATCTTTCATAATTGCAATACGATCAGCAAGTTTTAGAGCTTCATCAAAATCATGAGTAATGAACATAATTGTTTTTTGTAACTTTTCTTGGAGTCTTAAGAATTCATCTTGCATCTCTTTTCGGATCAAGGGGTCTAGCGCTGAAAAAGGTTCATCTAAAAACCAAATATCTGGCTCAACTGCTAATGATCTTGCAATACCTACTCTTTGTTGTTGTCCTCCAGATAATTCTCGAGGAAAATAGTTTTCTCTTCCATCCAAGCCAACTAATTTGACCATATTCATTGCTTTTTTAATACTTTCCTCTGTATTAATCCCTTTAATTTGTAAAGGAAAAGCAATGTTTTCGACAACTGTTTTATGGGGAAGAAGCGCAAAGCTTTGAAAAACCATTCCCATTTTATTTCTTCTAAGATCGATCAATTCTTTATTATTTAAATTTAATAGATCTTGACCTTCAATAAATATCTTCCCACCCGTTGCATCTGTTAATCTTGAGATACATCTTAGCAATGTAGACTTACCTGATCCTGAAAGTCCCATTACGACCAACATTTCTCCTTTTGATACTTCAAAGGAAGCATTATTTACACCAACTATACATCCATTTTCTTGAAAAGTTTTTGCATCTACATTGCCATTCGCTTCCTTAAGCATAGTTTCAGCATTTTCGCCAAATATCTTATAAACAGACTCACATTTAATTACTGGTTCAGACATAAAATATAATAAAGTTATACGAAATTAAGATAAATTAAAATCTCTTTAATTTGTTAAATTTCCTCCTAAAAATTTTTAATAAAATAAACTCTTGTATCAATCCCTGTACTTAGAAAACTTAATGCTTCACCACTTACTGAGATAGTTTCATCTACACCAACATTATTTCCACTAACTACAAAACCAGCAAAGCACTTATTTTTTTCTTTATCCCATTTAACAAACGTTTCATCAATCTTGTTACCATTAATAGTATATATTTCGTGTGCCCTGAAATTTAAAAAATTTGCTCCCATAATTGCACGTTGAGGAATAAGTTTTGTTGCTTTACAAACCGCCTCATATAATTCATCTGATAATTTAAAATGATCAGTTCCATCAAAAGAAACTAAAATTCCTGATGGAAGACTTGAGATTAATTTATTAAGTTTTCTCTCTTGAGCAATTCTTTCTTCTTCTATTTTCATTTTAGCAACCAACTCATCACCTTCACCAAACATTTTATTTAGGACAAAAAAAGTTATAAATATAATAATCATAATTCCTATTAGTCCACCAAACTGTTTGATTGGTTCTGGTAATTCCTTAAAATTACTCTTGTAGTTTTCCATTTTTCCAAATACCAGTTTTTTGTTTTCCATCAGACCAAGTAAAAGTCCCTTTACCATTCATAAATCCCTTGGCCCATTCACCTTCGTAAGTTGAGCCATCGGGAAAAAATAAAGTTCCAACACCGCTCCATTCGCTATTTTTAAATTCGCCTTTGTAAATATATCCGTTAGGCCAGGTTTCTACTCCTTGACCATGTTTTTTGGTTGCAACCCACTCACCTTCATAGGTTGTTTTGTCTGTGTAAATCCATTTACCATACCCGTTTTCACAGTTTCCTTCTTTGCAGCCTGTGCTTCTTGCCTGGGCAATTGACGTTGCTAAAAGGTAAAAAAGGATGCAAAATATGAGTCTTTTCATGCTTTCATTTTACACATTATTTATCAAAAAAAAATTAGGCATTTTTTGTTTTATTTTTACAATAATAAATAGTTATATATTTTTCTGAATTTTCGCTGTTAATGTTCTTAGTTATTTCATGAATTAACTCTCCAGTTTTTCTAGTAATTATTGCAGATTCTGAATAACTTTTTTCTTTATTGAATGCTTTAAATAAAACCACATCTTTATTTACTATTTTCACATCAAAATTTGAGTTTTGTGAAAAAAAATCGGACAGTCCATTTACCATCAAAGTACTTGGTTGATTGGTATATAATTTTAAAGAATTTAGGTTCTGTTCATCAATTTCTTCCGCTAAAAACGTTTTGTAATTATATTCAGAGTTTTTGATTATTTTTTTTTCTAATTTACAATGAAATTCCAAATTAAGATCTTCATTTATATTAATATTTTTTGCAAAAACACTACTGAGAGAAATAAGGCTAAAAAATATTAAATAAAATAATTTGATCATCACATATTAATTTTTATTAAAAAAAATCTCCCCCAACATAGTTGGGAGAGATTTATTTTTTTAGTTTTTAAAGCTTATTTTGTAAAAGCTTGCCAAACACTCTTGTTATCAGCTAACCATTTTTTAGCTGCATCTTCATGAGTCATCTTGTCAACGTCAACTAAAGCTGCCATTGCACCAATTTGACTTGTAGAGAAAGAAAGTTTTTGAAACGCCTTAGCTGCTGCAGGATGAGTTTTTGGAAAATCTTCATGCGCTGCTTTTTTCAAATATCCATCCGGAGAACCACATTTTCCATCTCCACCATCCTCTGGTCGACAACCAGCTGTGTATGGAGGAAAGTCGATGAAAGTAAAACCAGCACCATCTGTAAAGTTTGGTGTCCAGTTAAATATGATAGTTCCTCTTCCTTCTTTTTTAGCTGCTGCTAATTCTGCCCATAATGCATCTGCACTACCAGCAAATTTAACCCACCATAGATCTCCTAAACCAAGAGCATCAACTCTTTGAGGTATTAAATCTCCATGCCAAGTTTGTGGTCCTTCCAACATTCTTCCTTTTCCATCTGGAGAGTCAGGTGTTGTAAAGTTTTTTGCACAATCTGGATTTTTTAATGCAGTCCAATCAGGTAGACCTGGGCATAAGCCTTTTTCTACAACCCAGTTTGGATAACCCATATCTTCAAGAGTTCGTGCTTCGTGATCACCCATATCTAATAAACCACCTTTATCTAAAGCAGTTGTGAATGATTTACCAAAAGCAGATTCCCACACTTCGTGAGATATAGTTACGTCTCCAATTCTAATTGACTCGTATACTGCCTGTGAGTCAGCATTTACATATTTTACATTGTTACCCATGCTTTCAAATATTCCACCAATAACATACGCCATTACAATTTGGCTTGACCAGTTATGAGTTGGGATAACAATCGGTTTTTTACTATCCGCTGCGTTAGAAATTCCTGCAAAACTTACAAGAGAAATCACTAAAGCTGATAGTAGAGATATTATTTTTCTCATTATTTCCCCTTTCCTTAATATTAAGAATTAAATTATCTTCTCTATTAAAGAGACAGTCAACAAGCAAAATAGATACAAATGTATATATAAAATTTATATATAAATTTGTTGATACTTTAATATAGTTTGGGCATATTTAAATTATTTATGCAAACAAGTTTAGCAATAAAAGAACCTGGTTTAAATGTACTTCCACCTGGAGTTGAAAGATATATTGTCAATGCTGGTGGAATTACTGGAATTCAAATTTTTCCTGATGACGAAATTCAAATAATTAATAATGAAGGAAATCAAATTTGCGAAATCAATTCTTTCGATAAAAACGGAAACTCAGAATTAGGTCTTTTAAATTTAAAAGAAAATAAAAATTCTTCTGAAATAAAAAAAATACTTTTTAAAAGAGAAGAAAGTTCTATGCAGGCTTTGCTTCAACTAAACAAAAGAAATTTAAAAATTGAAAAAGCTAAGTCAGCAATATTATTTGATAAAAATACTAAATCTGGTGAAAAAATAAATTTAAAATCTAAAGATAAATGTTATTGCATATTTGCTGCACCTGCAGATGACATGCTTGTTCATGATCAAAATCCACCATCAGATTTAACAATAATAATAAAAAGAGCTAAAATTAAAAATAATGATAAAGAATTTTCATTAATACCAGATCCAATTTATGATCCAGATCATGAAGTAAATATTGATAGAAAAACTGCAACTGGCTATCAAGTCAAAGCCGGTGATTACATTCAAATTATAACACCAACAGGAAGACAGTGTTCGGACTTTGTTGCTTATGATACAGCTAAATTAGAAAAAGGTTTGGAGAGAGGTCTTGATTGGCAAACAACTAGAACTTTTATGGGTCATACTTTTCCTGGTCCAGGCCTATATTCAAAATTTTATGACACTGATCATGAACCTTTAATAGAAGTGATAAGAGATACTGTTGGTATACATGATACATTCAACTTAGCCTGTACTTCAAAATATTATGAAGACTCAGGATATTTTGGCCATGCAAATTGTTCTGATAATTTAAATGACTCTATGGAAAAATATGGTGTAGAGAAAAAAAAAGGTTGGCAGGCGATAAATCTTTTTTTTAATACATCTGCTGGCGGTCTAAATTCAGTAACCTCTGACGAGTCATATGCAAGACCAGGTGATTATGTAATTTTTAAAGCACTTAAAGATTTAACCTGTGGTACAACAGCTTGTCCTAGTGATATTGATAGCTGTAATGGATGGAACCCTACTGATATTTTTGTTAGAACTTATGAAAAAAGTAAAGAATTTACAAAATCTTATGGATTTAGAATGAAAACTGACTCAGAAAATAAACTTACAAGGAACACAGGGTTTTACGAAAGAACTTCTAAACTAACAAGAAACTTTGTTGATGCTAGAGGTTTTTGGTTACCAAATGATTATACAAAACATGGAGTAATTAACGAATATAATGCTTGTAGAGAAAAAGCTGTTTTAATTGATTTATCTTCTTTAAGAAAGTTTGAAATTCTTGGTCCTGATGCTGAAGAATTAATGAATTACACTTTAACTCGAAACGTTAAAAAACTTTCAGTAGGCCAAATTGTATATTCAGCAATGTGCTATGAAAATGGGACCATGTTTGATGATGGCACTTTATTAAAACTTAGTGATCATGGTTTTAGATGGGTTTGTGGAGATGAGTATGGTGGGGAATGGCTTAAAGAACAAGCAAAAAAGAAAAATTATAAAGTTCATATAAAAAATTCTACAGACCAAATAAATAACCTATCTTTACAAGGACCAAAAAGTAGAGAAATTTTAGAAAAAATAATTTTTACACCTCCTACACAGCCCTCTATATCTGAATTAGAATGGTTTAGATTTAGTATTTGTAGATTAGAAGAATTAAATGGAATACCATTAATTGTTTCAAGGACTGGTTATACTGGTGAACTTGGTTTTGAAATTTGGTGTCACCCAAGCGATGCACCAACTGTTTGGGATAAAGTAATGGAGGCAGGTAAAGACGAAGGTTTGATACCTGCTGGTTTTGCTGCTTTAGATCTTTTAAGAATTGAGGCTGGATTAATATTATTTGGTAATGAATTTGACGGGCAACAAGATCCCTTTGAAGCAGGGATTGGTTTTTCTGTACCATTAAAATCTAAAACGGAGGATTTCATAGGAAGAGAAAACCTTGTTAAGAGAAAAGAAAACCCTCAAAAAAAATTAGTTGGGTTAGAATTGATTGGTAAAGAACAAGCAAACCATGGTGATTGTGTACACATTGGAAGATCTCAAGTTGGAGTGATTACAAGCGGGTGTATTTCACCAACACTAAATAAAAATATTGCCTTATGCAGAATAGATATAGGTCATTCAGAAATAGGAAATGAAGTCGAAATTGGAAAAATAGATGGTCATCAAAAAAGAATTCCAGCTAAAATTGTAGGATTTCCTCATTACGATCCTAAGAAAACTAAAGTTAGATCATAATGCCTAAATCAACAAAAGATCTATTAGAATTTTGGGAAGATCAAATGAAACTTTCACATACTTCTAGTAACTACTTTTTTAGAAAATCACCTTCACACTATCATATGATGCTTCTTGTAATGTCCGCATTTAAATTAAAGCAAAATCTATCTGTAGAAGAATTAAAAACAAAATTATTTAAAACTTCACGACCAAAATCTGCTTTAATTATTAATGAGGCATGTGAAAAAGGGTTTTTTTATTTAGAGAAAACCTCAGAAGATCAAAGAAAAAAATATATTAAACCAAGCACCTCATTTATTGAGGAATTTAACGATTATTTGTCAACTCTTAAGAATTTAAGTTTTTAATGGTTTATAACTTTAAGGTTGTATAACTTTTTATTTCTAAATTTTATATATAAAAAAAATTATATATTTAACCTCTTCCAAAAAATAATGTTTCATCATGTCATTGCCGACAAAAGCTAAAGTAGTAATAGTTGGTGGAGGAATTCACGGACTAAGTACTGCTTGGAAATTATCTGAAACATATAAAAATCCTAACGACGTTGTTGTGCTCGAGAAAAAAGATACTGCTTCTGGAGCAAGTGGAATTGCTTGTGGTGTTGTGAGAAATAATTACTTCCAACCTGCAATGAGAGAATTGATGGCCCATTCTGTGAGTATATGGGAAAGTGATGCGAAAGCTTTTAAATATAATCCAGTTGGTTACATGCAGATTTCACCAGAAGTTATGCATAAAGATGTAGCTAGTATTTATGAACAACAAAAAGCAATAGGTTATGAATCTGTATTCGTTGAAGGTGAAAAAGATTGCATGAAATACATGAAAGGTATTTTTGATGATTGGCAAGCAAAAGGTATTACCTCTGTATTGCATGAAAAAAAAGGTGGTTATGCTTTCAATAAAGACTCAATTAAAGCTCTTGAGAAAAAAGCAAATTCAAACGGTGTCAATGTACATAAAGGTGTAAAAGTTACTGGTTTTAAAAGAGGTAGTAACAGTAATGCAATTACGGGTGTTGTAACAGACCAAGGTACAATAGATTGCGATCAAGTAGTAATAGGTGCGGGTCCCTGGGTAAGAGACTTTTGGAATATGTTAGAACTACCAAAGACTACCGAAATAAAAGGTAAAGATGGAAAGATGCATGAAGTGGATATGTGGAAGTACTGGTTTTTACAAGAAGGAGTTTTAGGTGTTGATGCCGATTATTTAAAAACAAACGATGGTAAACCTCCTCCAGTAATTCATGTGGATACAGATGCACCTCTTTATTCAGATATGAATGGAAAATTAATAACTGATGAACTTTGGGGAATATACTACAAACCTGATATAGAGGGATTGGGTGTGCAAGGAGGTACGTCACCTTATGTAGTACAAAAACATTTTGATCAAGTTAATGTTGATCCTTATGGAATTGAGTCACCTGAATTTCAAACAACAGATAAGTTTTCAGATATGTGGACAGCAGCATTAGCACATATTCAAAAAAGATTTGTTGGAAAATCAAACCTGTATAGAAAAGGACCATCTGGTGGCCTTGGATGTTTAACTCCTGACTCATTTCCAATTTTTGACAGATTTTTTGAAAATGTTTACATGATTGCTGATGCCAATCATGGATATAAAATGTTAGGTGTTGGTCATTTAGTTGCGCAGGAAGTTTTAGGGAAAGAGAGCGAATTATTGAAACCTTTTAGATTCAATCGATACGCGAAAGGAGAACTTCATCCAACGTCTAATAGTCCGTTTCCATGGAGTTAATTTATCTGAGTAGACAGATGTTTTATTTTCAGTTAACTTTTTGGACTAAAAATTCTTAGGGGGAATATGACTGATCTAGAAAAACATGTAAATCAACCAGGCAGAGCAAAGTTAGTAAAAAAAGTTAGAGAAAAAATTAATGAATTAGGAATAACTTATATTTATTATCAATTTATTTCAGTAACAGGTAGAGTTGTAGGAAAAGGGATACCCGCTGATCACTGGGAAAGAACCGCAGAAAAAGGCTTTCAATTAGTTTATGGAGCAACAGCAAATTTATTTTTAGACAGGCACAACAATTACATTGGTTATGGACCTGAAGCAATGGAACTAGTTGGAATTCCAGATCCAGAAACATTTGTTCAATTACCTTGGGATAAAAGAGTTGGAAGAGTATTTGTTACATGTTTTAGAAATAGAGAAGAGAGAAAAAATCCAGGAGGTCATTTAACTTCTGATTGCAGAGGAAATTTAAGAATTTTCATGGACGAATTTAAAAAGAAGCATGGTTTAGAATTAAGAGTTGGAACAGAGCCTGAAATGATGTGGTTAACCAAAAATGAAGATGGCACACCAACGGGAAAAGGTTTTTCAAAACCATTTTGTTATCATATAGATCAATTTGAATCATTAAGACCTGTATTTATGAAAGTAATTGAATATTCAAAGGCAATGGGTCTAGACATGATACAAGGAGATCATGAGGATGCTCCAGGACAATTAGAGCTTAATTGGACATACGATAATGTCTTGAGAAACGCTGATAGATTATCAACATATAGACAAATATGTGCTCAAGTTGCTAGAGAGCACAATCTAATAGCTTGTTTTATGACAAAACCATTTATGGGTGTATCTGCTAGCGGTTGCCATACAAACATGTCTTTATGGAAAGGTGGAAAAGTTTCAGTTAACAAGTTAGGAAACAAAAAGCTTCCAGGTGTTGAGGAAGTCTTCAGTTATGTTTCAGGTGGAACTAATACATTTATGCCTGATACAAAAGATATGCAGTTGCCAGGAAAAATTGGTCTACAATCAATTGCTGGTATTATGAAACACTTGCCTGCTTTAACAGCTCTTGGATCATCAACTGTAAATTCTTACAGAAGATTATGGGATCAAGGATTTTGGGCTCCAGTTTATGCAGACTGGGGATATCAAAATAGAACATGTGGGTTAAGAGTTTCTGCTCCAGGAAGATTTGAATATAGATCAGTTGACTCAATGCATAATCCTTATTTGCTTGGTGCGGCTTTACTCAAAGCATGTGATGAAGGTATTACAAAAAAAATGAAACCAGCAAAACCAGAATCTAGAAACATCTATGAAGCTCAAAAAGCTGGTAAGGATGTAAAAAAATTACCTTTAAGTCTAGGAGAAGCTCTTGATAGACTTGCTGAGGATGAAGTGATCAAATCTGCAATGCCAGATGAAATGTATAAAGTCTTTCACTGGTATAAAAATGATGAGTGGGAAAGATTTCTTGGCGCAACAACCCAATGGGATCTCGATACTTATTTGGATTGCTTACCATAAGGAAAAATATAGGAGAGAAAACAATGTGCGGAATTGCTGGACTAATTCATAGAGGAAAATCTTCAAACGTTGGCCAAGAACTTCAAGGAATGCTTCAGGCATTAAAGCATAGAGGTGAAGATTCTACTGGTTACGCTCTTTATGGAGATACAGATGGTCAAAATTTTATAATGCGATTTAAGGTAGGCGAAAACGTTGGTGAAGGTAGTTCATCAGTTGTGGAAGATGTATCTGTATACGATGAAAGAAAAAAAATTGTTGATAGTTATCTTTCTCAATTAGGAGCAAAGATTGTAAAAGAAGAAAGAACACTGCCCTATTCTCTAAGATATGAGATTGACTATGACAAAGGAGATTTGCTTGAATTTTCTCAAAAAATAGAGAGTATTCCTGGAGTTGAAATCCTTTCAATGGGAAAATCTCTGGAAGTTATTAAAGATTTAGGTAATGCAAAAACTGTTTGTGATAGATACAATTTAGGTGATCTTGTTGGTACTCACGCAATTGGACATGCTAGGATGGCAACAGAGTCTGGTGTAGACATTAAATCTGCTCACCCATTTTGGGGTTACCCTTTCAGTGATGTTTCGGTAGTACACAATGGTCAATTAACTAATTATTGGAATAATAGAAGAATTTTAGAAAACAAAGGAATGAGATTTATGTCGGAGTGTGACTCTGAATTGATTGCAGTCTACTTAGCAGAAAAAATGAGAAATGGAGCTACACTTGAAGAGGGTATGAAAGATAGTTTGTCTGGACTTGACGGAGTGTTCACTTACTTTGTTGCAACAAAAAATTCACTTGGGATGGCTAAAGACAC
>CACAZG010000005.1 GCA_902536975.1 uncultured Pelagibacteraceae bacterium | reverse complement strand
AGAATGTTTTTTGCCATTGGAAAGCCCATAAGGCCAGTACCAATAAAACCTATATTTTGCATTATTTTCTAGGGACAAAATCGTGGAAGTTTTGCGTCATTGCTTCTGGAAAGAACATAACACAAGCCAAAACAATCAATTGGATTACTATAAATGGTGCAAAACCTCTGAAAATATCAGTTAGTGAAATGTGTGGTGGAGCAACTGATTTTAAATAGAATGCTGCAGGACCAAATGGTGGGCTTAAAAATGAAACCTGCATATTTACACAGAATAGTATTCCAAACCAAATAGGATCAAAACCTAGAGCTAGTACTATTGGTAAAAAAACTGGCATTGCTAATAGAACTATTCCAACCCAATCCATGAACGCACCCATTATTAAAAACATTATTTGCATCATAAAAATTAAATACATTGGCTTTAAATCATAGGCTAAAATTGTTTCAGCAACATAAGTGGGTCCTCCTGCAAGAGAATAGGCTCCTGCTAAAACTGTAGCACCAAAAGTAATTGTTAATATAGTTCCTGAAGCTTTAAAGGTTCTAACAAGTGCATCTTTAAACAAAAACCATGTTAACTCTTTTCTAGCAGCTATTATAATTAGTGTTGCAACTACACCCATACCAGCTGCTTCTGTAATACCAGTCATACCAGAATAAATTGATCCCAAAACAATTATTACAATACCAATAGGTGGTAAAAGACCAGGAAGATATGACATCTTTTCTTTTAAAGTTAATGCTGGCTCATCACTAAGTGGTGCAAGATGAGGTTGTATTCTTGTTCGAATAAGAATGTATGTAATTATTAAACCAGATATCATTAGACCAGGAACAATTGCTTCTTGGAACAACATGGTAATTGAAGTTTCTGTTGTTAGTCCATAAATAATTAAAACAATCGATGGTGGGATCATTGTGCCTAGAGAACCTGATGCACAAATAATACCAATCGACATATCTTGATCATATTTCAATCGCAACATCTGGGGTAGTGCAATCAGCCCCAACAAAACTATCTCTCCTCCGATAATTCCACTCATCGCTGCCATGATTGTTGCCATGATTGCTGTTACTACACCTACTCCACCTCTAGTTTTTCTTAACCAAGCATTTAGCGCATCATACAAATCTCTTGCAATATTCGAGCGTTCAAGTAAGGAGGCCATGAATATAAATAATGGTACCGATAAGAATGAGTAAGTTACAACAAGAGAATAATATCTTGAAAGCAAAATTCCTAAAGCATGTTCACCTATATATAAAAACACAAGCACTGCTCCCATAAAACCTGAAGCAAAACCCATAGGCACACCTATTGATATCAATGCTAATAGTCCTACTATTAGTATTATTGAGAGTGTTCCTATCTCAAATTCCATTTTATTTTAAATCTTTGGCAGGTTGGTACTGTTTTTCTTTAGGATTTTTCCAGTCAATAATTAAGTTATTTATTGATTGTAGTGCTATAAGAAATATACAAATAAGCGTGAGTGGCTTCATAGTTGCAGGAATTGGTGGATCCCAATAAGTTGCAAATCTCTCCCAATTTATAAATGATCTATATGCATCCTCCATTCCTCCATAAATTACGGCAGCTGCAAAAGTGACAATAATTACAGTACTAATTAGATCAAAAATACGCTGAGTTGGCCTACTTACATAGTCATATAATAAGACAATTCTGATATGACTTCTAAGCCTTGTTGCATATATTCCACCAACTAAATAACAAACACCAGCTAACCATAAACATAATTCATTAGCCCATAATGTTGGTTTAAATAGCACGTACCTCATAAAAATTTCATACATCATTACGATTACTATAACAGGGATTAAATACTTAATTGTGTGGCTTAAAAATAATGAAATTCTATCAATCCAATTTATTGGAAAATCGTCTTTACTTGCAACTTTTTCATTTTGCTCTTGTAATTGCTTGTCTTGTAATTCTTTATCACTCATAGGCAAAAAAAATTTTATAAGAAGGGCCTATTTCAGGCCCTTCTATATTTTGTTAAGCGCTTTTTATTATAGGATACCGTTAGCTTTCATGTAAGCTTTATGAATCTCTATAAGAGCAGCAGCTTCTGGAGACTTTTTCTTCCATTCTTCCCAAGCGCCAAGTGCAGCTTGTCTGAATTTAAGTCTGTCTTCTCTAGACCAGTCATGAAGAGTAACACCCATTTCTTGTAAAGCTTTTACAGCTTCTGCGTTTTTTCTTTCAACCAAGCTAGTGATAGTTCTACCACAGATTTCGATTGCAGCTAACATCGCACCTTGTTCATGAGGCTTTAACTTATTCCAAACTTTAGTGTTACAAGCTAAGTGGTCAGCTGGCATAGAGTGGAAACCTGGATATGTAGCATATTTGTTTTGCTCATAGTGTCCACCAGCATAGTTTGTAGCTAACGATGAATAGTCAGCACCATCGATTAGACCAGTTTGTAAAGCAGTTGGAACTTCACCGAAATCCATAACGATTGGTTTAGCTCCTAATGCTGTAAAGATCATACTTTCCATTCCTGGAGGTGATCTAAATTTAAAGTCTTTTAGTGAAGCAACATCTGGAATTGGTCTGCTAGAAATTAAAGACTCATGTCCTGGTATCCACCAACCAATTAATGTCATTCCATATTTATTATAAAGTGCATCTACAGCTTCTTGAGCTCCTGGGAAATTCAAGAATTCGTATTGTTGATATGGGTTATCATATCCACCCATTACATCTCCTGCAAATTGGAATGCAGCATTTTTACCAGTTTGATAACCAGCACCTGTCATATCACAGTCAATAATTCCAGTTTGTGCAGAGTTAAATACCTCAGCAGACTTACCTGTTACAGATGACGAATAGAACATTTGTACTTTTAAGCTTCCCCCAGAGAACTTTTCTACATTCTTAGCAAATTGAGCTGCAACTTCACCATTTGGTGAGCTTGCTGTGAAGTGAGTTTCTATTTTAAGAGTTTTTGCGTGAGCAGAACCAAATAAAGCAATAGATACTACGGCAATAGCAGCTGTTAGTTTAGTTATTAATTTTAACATTATTTCCTCTCAATTGTGTTATTACCTAAATTTAAACACAAAGAGAAAAAGATTTCAAATAAAAGAAAGAATTTGTTTATATATAATATATATAATTTTAATGGTACAACCTTTAGTCGAATATTAAACCACTTCTGAAAGCAGTGGTTTATTTGAAAAAAAACACTTTAAATTATTAACTGCTAACATACTCATTGCTAATCTAGTTTCATGTGTCGCACTACCAACATGAGGTAAGACAAAACAATTATCTAATTCTAAATATCTTTTATCTAGATTTGGTTCATTATTAAATACATCAAGTCCAGCACCATAAATTTTTTTGTTTTTCAAAGCCTCTATTAATGCATCGTCATCTACAGTTGATCCTCTTGATGTATTTATAAACACTGAATGTTTTGGAAATAATTTTAAGGTTTCTGAATTGATTATATTTTTTGTTTCCGGAGTAGCAGGAGTATGTAAACTTACATAATCACAATTAGGTAACATTGATTTTAAATCTGAGTAATAAGCAGCATCTTTTTCAAGATCTTTAGATAATTTATTTCTATTGAAGTAAATTATTTTCATATTAAAAGCTCTTGCTCTATCAGCAACAATCTGACCAATTCTTCCCATTCCTATGATGCCTAAAGTTTTTCCTGTAATTTCATTACCAACCATTAATTTAGTAATATCTGGTCTGTGATCTTTCCAGGTATTCGTCTTTACTAAATTGTAAGCTTCTCCAATTCTTCTTGAAGATGCTAAAATTAGTAGAATAGTTATTTCTGCTACAGCATCATTTAATACATTCGGTGTATTCGATATTTTTATGTTTTTTTCCTTAGCTGATTGAGTATTTATATTATCATATCCAACTCCAACATGGCCAATTACTTTTAACCTCCCTGTCAAACTTTCAAAGAAATTCTTGTCTAATTTGTCAAAACTTGTTGAAATTAATCCATCATAATTATTTACAAGTTTAATTAATTCCTCATACGGATAAGGTTTGTCATTCAAATTTAAAGTAACATCGAATTCTTGTTTTAATATTTCCTCTGCTCCATCAGAGATTTTTCTAGAAACTAGTATTTTTGGTTTCATCTAATGGGAGTTTCTTAAAATACCCTTAGTTTTAGTAATATCTAAATATTGATCTCTTGAAATTATACATGCACCATCTTCGAGTTGGCCAACATTTGATCTAGAAATTTCTTGCCAAGGAGTCTGATTAGTAAGTTTTTTTATTTTTTTCTTTTTTCTTCTTTTTGTAAATTCTAATTTTGTTATTTGAAGGTCTACTCTTCTTTTTTTTAAATCTATTGTCATTTTATCACCAGTCTTAACAATTGCTAAATCTCCACCTACTGCAGATTCTGGTGATACATGAAGTATTGATGGACTTTCTGAGGTACCGCTCTGTCTACCGTCACCAAGGGTTGGTAAAGCATTTATGCCCTTTTTTAATAATCTATCTGGTGGTTGCATGTTCACCACTTCAGCAGACCCTGGGTATCCAACAGGTCCACATCCTCTTATTATTAAGATTGAATTTTCGTCAATCTTTAACTTTTTGCTATTTATTCTTTTATGATAATCTTCAGGACCTTCAAAAACTACAGCTTTACCTTTAAAGACATTTGGATGTTTAGGATTTGACAAATATCTTTCCCTAAATTCTTTGCTAATAACTGAAGTTTTCATGATTGCTGATGAAAAGAAATTACCTTTCATAACTAAAAAACCAGCCTTATCAGTTAAATTATCTTTGAAAGTTTTTATTACATCTCTATCGACATTGATTTTTTTTCTTAAGTTTTGAGCAACTGTTTTACCTGTTACAGTAATTAAGTTTTGGTGAATTTTTTTATGCTTCATTAATTCTTTCATGATTGCAGGTATACCGCCTGCTCTGTAAAAACCCTCCATTAAATGTTCTCCAGCAGGTTGGCAGTTCGCCAATAAAGGAATTTTATGACCTAATTTTTGCCAATTAGATAAATCAAATTTTACACCCATGTGTTTCGCAATTGCAATTAGATGAGTAGTACAATTACTTGATGCACCTATAGCACTAGCAACCACAACTGCATTTTCAAAAGCTTTCTTTGTCATTATTTTAGAGGGTGTAAGATCTTCATGGACCATATTTACAATTCTCGATCCTGTCTCAAAAGAAATTTGTTCTCTTTCTCGATAAGGTGCCGGTATCACAGCACATCCAGGTAAAGACATTCCCAACGCTTCCGCCACTGAATTCATTGATGAAGCAGTTCCCATTGTATTACAATGACCAGGACTTGGTGAAGATGCAGCTGCCATATCCATAAATTCGTCGTAATTAATTTCTCCTTTAGCATGCAATCTTCTTGCCTCCCAAATAATGGTTCCTGCTCCAGCTTTTTTGCCCTTATAATTTCCATCAAGCATTGGGCCACCAGATAAAACAATTGCAGGAATATTTACTGTAGCAGCTGCCATTAAAGCTGCCGGAGTAGTTTTATCACAACCAGTTGTAAGTATTACTCCATCTATTGGATAACCGTAAAGAACTTCGACCAATGATAAGTAAGATA
Source organism: uncultured Pelagibacteraceae bacterium (assembly GCA_902536975.1). Lineage (GTDB taxonomy): Bacteria > Pseudomonadota > Alphaproteobacteria > Pelagibacterales > Pelagibacteraceae > Pelagibacter. Next base: position 34,425 of record CACAZG010000005.1, on the reverse strand, counting down.
AATTTCGATCCAACATTGCAGTAGGCTTTTTTCCAGTTTCTTGGATTGGGTGAGTAGGAAATTCCATCGGAATACCACCTGCTCTTCTAATTCCATCTTTAATTCTTTTGCTCAAAGATAAAAAATGTCTATTGCATGGTGACAAATCACTACCTGACTGTGCAATACCTATTATTGGATTACCTGATTGAAGTTCTTCTCTTGTAAGTCCATAATTTAGATATCTTTCTAAATACATGGCTGTCATACCTGGATCTTTAGGATCATCAAACCATAGTTTGCTTCTTAAATTCTTTTTTTTCATCAAATTATAAATATTTTATTTAAATTAAATTAATTTATAATGTTTTATAAAACTTATATTAAAAAATGAATAGTCTAATTGTTCTAAATAAAAATGACAATGTTGGTGTAAGTCAATTCATTATGCCAGAAAAAACAAAAATTAATGGACAGGGTATTAGCACTATTGATCCAATACCTTTTGGACATAAAGTTTGTTTAAAACCAATAAAAAAAGGTGATCCAATAATCAAATATGACCAAATAATAGGATTTGCTTCTAAAAATATAAGCGCAGGCGAGCATGTTCACACGCATAATTTAGAATTCAAAGAATTTGAAAGAGCCTTTAAAGTAAATAATAAAAAAACAATTGTTGATGAAAATGCAGATACTTTTTTCAACGGAATTTTGAGAGAAAATGGCCAAGTTGCTACAAGAAACTATATAGGAATTGTAAGTACAGTTAATTGTTCAGCAACTGTAACAAAGATGATTGTTGAAAAGATAAAATATTCAAACATTTTAAATGATTACCCTAATTTAGATGGAATCGTTCCAATTACCCATTCTACTGGATGTGGCATGAATACAGTTAGTGAAGGAATGCAAATGTTTCAAAGAACAATTGATGGTTTTAAAAATCATCCAAATTTTTCACATGTTTTTGTCATTGGCTTAGGTTGCGAATGCGCACAAGTAAGTTTATTTGATGAGTCTGTCAAAAAACATAATAGGATACATTTTTTAACAATTCAGGATGAAGGTGGCACAAAAAAAATTGTAGAGAAAGTCTTATCTCAAATTAAAAATCTGTTATCAGAAGCAAATAATATTAAAAGAACTCCAGAGTCAGTTAGTCATTTAACTTTAGCTCTTCAATGTGGTGGCTCAGATGGATATTCAGGTATAACTGCAAATCCAGCTTTGGGTGTAGCAGCTGATATGTTGGTAAAAAAAGGGGGAAGTTCTATATTATCAGAAACTCCTGAGATTTATGGTGCAGAACACCTTTTAATCAATAGAGCAAACAGCCAAGAAACAGCAGATAAACTTATGAAAAGATTAGAATGGTGGAAGCATTATACTTCAATAAACAATAGTACAATGGACAACAATCCTGCACCAGGAAATAAAAGAGGTGGCTTAACTACAATTCTAGAAAAATCTCTTGGTGCTGTTGCAAAGGGCGGTAAATCAATTTTAGAAGATGTATTGGAATATGCAGAACCATTGAAAAATAAGGGCTTTAATTTTATGGACTCTCCTGGGTATGATCCAGTTTCTGTGACAGGTCAAGTTGCTTCTGGTGCAAATGTTATATGTTTTACTACAGGTAGAGGTTCTTGCTTTGGATGTAAACCAGTACCAAGTTTAAAATTGTCAACCAATTCTGCAATGTATGAAAAAATGGAAGAAGATATGGATATTAATTGTGGAACAATAGCTGAAGGAAAAGAAGATATTGAAAAAGTTGGAAGTAAGATATTTGATCTTGTTGTAAATACCGCTTCAGGAAATAAATCAAAAAGTGAAATTAATGGCTACGGTGATGAGGAATTTAATCCTTGGCAAGTAGGCGTTGTAATGTAACTTTTGATTGATTGATAAAAACCTCCCATGTCTAAAAATCCAAAAGCTTCCTTGTTTAAAGTAATTTTTCTATCTGCTTCAGGTTTTTTTTTGTTTGTATGCATGGACTCTACAGCAAAATATTTAGGAAGTGTTATGCCTGTTACCCAAGCAGTATGGGGCAGATTTTTTTTCCATTTTATTGCACTTTGTGTTTATTTTTTACTTTTTAAGCCAAAACTAAATTTAACTAGAAACTTTAAAATTCAAATTATTAGATCTTTATTGATGGTGACGGCAACATTTTTTATGTTTAATTCATTACAAAGATTTGATTTAGTTGATATATACGTGGTTTTTTTTAGTGCACCATTAATTGTTTCATTATTATCGGCATACTTTTTAAAAGATATTTTGTCTCCCAAAGGTATAATTTTAATGCTGTTAAGTTTTGGGTCAATTGTTTACGCTTTAGGTCCTAGTATGAAAATTTTATCACCTGAGCTAATCTTTCCAATTGTTCCTCCATTATGTTGGGCGCTTTATCAATTCTTTACCAAACTTATTTCTGGGAACAATGAACCTTTTTCAGCAGTTTTTTATACCGCTGTTACTGGTGCTTTAATTTTTACTATTTATATTTCTTTTAATTGGACACCAATTGAGAATAATTTTTATTGGATAGGATTAGTAGCAATGGGTATTTTTGGTTTCATAAGTCACTTTATAATTATTTATGCGATTCAATTATCAAATTTATCTTTTGTAACTAACTTTCAATACTCACAGTTATTATGGTCAACCATAATTAATTTTTTAATTTTTGGTGTACCTGCAGATATAAGTAAAATAATAGGTCTTATAGGTATTATAATTTTTGGAGTTATGTTTATTAGAGTTGAAGGATCAAAAAAAGTTAAAAAAGTTAGTTAATTTTTATTTTTTTTCCTGATTTTGAACTTTTATTTATTGCATCAAAAATAATAAGAGAGTTTAGACCATCATTACCTGTCACTTTAGGTTTTTCTTTTTTTATTACGACTTTAGAGAAATGATCAATTTGATTAATCAAAGTTTCATTGCTCTTTTGAACATTTATTTTATTATTATGAATTCTATTCCACCAACTTCTTTCTTTTTGATAATACCAATATTTTAAATTCGGAAATTGAACAGAGCCTTTTGTTCCTCCTATAAAATAAGATGATTGATCAGTTATTGGATAAGCAGGATTTTCACCAGCGGTTAACTCATAACTCCAAGGAGAAGCAATAGTGTCAGATATATTTAAAGTACATAAAGCACCAGACTTAAAAAATAGATTTACGGAAGCTGTATCTTCAACCTTGTATTTTCTTATACTATTTGATTTAAAAGCCTGAACATATTTTACTGGGCCAAGTAAATAACAAATCATATCAATATCATGAACTAAATTAATACCTAATGGACCACCGCCATCACTTATTCTCCATTTTTCATTAAAATAATTTTTGTGTTTATAAAGCCAACATAAAACATTTGCAGATACAATTTTGCCAAGTTTTTTACCTTCTATTATTTTTTTTACTTTATTAACGATAGAATTATGTCGTCTATGATATCCTATTAATAAAGATGTTTTGTTTTTATTTGCACTACTTATAATTTTTTTTGCTGATTTAATATTATCTGAAATAGGTTTTTCTAACAAAACAGGTATTTTTGAATTTAAAAATTTTACAGTATCCGTTTCATGTAAAACATTTGGAGTTGCAACTACAACGGCATCAGGCTTATCACTTTCTAATAGTATTTTAGTATTTTTATATAGTGGAACTTTTAATTTTTTCGCTAATTCACTGCCTGTTTTTTTTATTTCTACAATTGAGTGAAGAGAAGCATTTTTAGATCTTTGGATTGCTTTAATATGCTGCAATCCCATTAAACCAATTCCGATAACTGAGATTTTTACTTTCTTTGGCACAAATTTATATCTTAGGTGATACCAGCATCTATAATAAAGTTCTGTTTGGTGCATCCTGAGGACACATCAGAAGAGAGATGAACAACTAAACTAGCTACATCAGCTGGTTTTAATTGCCTTTTCAAACATTGTTTATCAAGAATAAACTTTTTATATTTAGGTGTTAACCAATGCTTTATTTGGCGTTCAGTAGCAATTGATCCTGGAGTAACAGAGTTGCACCTAATATTGTATTTACCAAATTCTCTTGCAAAAGATCTAGTTAAACCAATAACAGCTGATTTTGCTGTTTCGTAAGCAACCTTGTCACCTTCTCCTAACATCCAAGAAACTGAACTCAAATTTATAATAGCTCCACCTTTTTTTTGAATCATTCCTCTTAAAACAGCTTTAATTGTAAAGAAAAAATGTTTTAAGTTTACATCCATTCTATTGTTCCAATATTTTTCATCTACCTGTTTAGTTGAATGCCTATCATCATTGGCTGCGTTATTTATTAAAATATCAATAGGCCCTTTTGATTTTATTATTTTTTTAATTATATTTTCTAATTTTTTAATTTTTAAAAGATTACATTCAATAAAGTGTGGAGCTTTAATCTTTTTTTTTTTTAAATTTGCAATTAATTTTTTGGATTCTTTTATATTTATATCCACAAAATAAACTTCGCATTCTTGCTCACAAAAATGCTCTACTATAGAAGCGCCTATTCCAGATCCTCCTCCTGTAATAAAAACTCTTTTATTTTTAAGATCAAAATATTTTACTTTCATTTAAATCCTTTCCTCAGTTTTAGCATCAAATAATGAAATTTGTGTTAAATCAAAATATAATTTCGTATTTTTTGATAATTCAATTTTTATTGTAGAAGGAAATTTAGCTAACACTTCTTGATTTTCATAATCAAATGTCATTATTTGTTCATGACCAATATACTCACTTAAGTCAGCTCTTAGATTAATTTCAAAATCTCCCTCATTAGATTTTTTAGAGAATATATGCTCTGGTCTAATACCAAAATAAACTTCTTTGTTTTCTAAATTAGATTTTTCTTTAAAATCATATCCATTTATTGGAATTTCAAAATTTGAGCCATTAGCAACAAATGAAATTTGATTTGAACTTTGTTTTAGATTACCTTTAATCAAATTCATTGATGGTGAACCAATAAAATCCGCCACAAATGTATTGCTAGGCTTGTTGTAAATATTTTCTGGCGTATCATTTTGTTGGATTACACCATGATTCATTATTGCAATATTGGTACCTAAACTCATAGCCTCAGTTTGGTCATGAGTAACATAAACTACAGTTGTTTTAAGTTGTTGATGAAGTTTTTTAATCTCTCTTCTCATTTCAACTCTTAATTTTGCATCCAAATTAGATAATGGTTCATCAAATAAAAATATTCTAGGCTCCCTTACTAATGCTCTTCCAATAGCAACACGTTGTCTTTGACCTCCTGAAAGTTGCGAAGGTTTCCTTTCTAGTAAAGCATCTACTTGCAAAAATTTTGAAACTTTTAGTAACTGTTCCTCTATTTTTTCTTTTGATACTTTGGCTTGTTTAAGGCCAAATATCATATTTTCTCTGACATTCATGGATGGATATAAAGCATAAGACTGAAATACCATTGCAATATTTCGGTCTTTTGGTTCTACTTTGCTTACATTGTAATCATCTATATAAACATTTCCCTCATTTATTGTTTCTAAACCAGCTATAATATTTAATAACGTTGACTTTCCACAGCCCGAAGGACCTAAAAGTACTAAGAAATTTCCTTCGTCTATTTCTAAATTAATTTTTCTTAAAACTTCTGTTGTTCCAAAATTTTTTGATAATTCGTCAATTTTTAACGTTTTCATCTTTATCCTTTCACTGCTCCTGAAGTTAATCCTCTAATAAAATATTTGCCTGCTAATACGTAAACAATAAGTGTAGGAACACCTGCAATTATTGCTGAAGCCATATCTACGTTATATTCCTTAACACTTGTACTTGATAAAACCATATTATTTAATGCAACTTGAATTGGTGCGGCCTCTCCAAATGAAAAAGTTGATCCGAATAAAAAGTCATTCCATATTTGAGTAAATTGCCAAATAACTGTTACTACTATAATTGGCGCTGATATAGGAAGCAAAATTTTGAAAAATATTTTAAAAAAACCAGCTCCATCTATTCTTGCAGCTTTTACTAATTCTGTCGGAACAGAAATATAATAATTTCTAAAAAATAAAGTTGTAAATGGAATTCCGTAAACTGTGTGGACTAACACAAGTCCAATTACTGAGTTCGATATTCCTAAAACTCCAAGAGTTCTAGCCATCGGTAATAAGATTGCTTGGAATGGAATGAAACATCCAAATAATAAAAAAAGAAATACCCATTGGTCTCCTTTAAATCTCCATTTTGTTAAAACATATCCTGTCATTGCTCCAATAAATGTTGAAAAAAATACAGCTGGAACAACCATCTTAATTGAATTCCAAAAGTATGGTTTTAAAAATGTATCACCAGCTCCATATCCTCTACCTCCCCAAGCAACAGCCCAGGAGTCAAAGTTTAATCCACTTGGCCAGGTTAATAATGTACCTTGGCGAATTTCCTCCATTGTTTTTAATGAAGTTACAATCATTACATATAATGGAAATATAAAATACAAAGCAAAAAGAATTAGTACTAAGTATAAAAACCATCTTAAGAACATGTTTGTATATTTAGATCTCTGCTCAAGTTGCTTATAAGAAGTGTGTATCTTATCTTGCATTTTCTCTCCTCAACTCAGAATATAAGTATGGTATTATTACCGCTGCTACTGCCATAAACATCATCATTGCACTTGCAGCTGATAAACCAACTTGACTTTTATGAAAAGCAGTTTGAGTCATATATAATGCAGGCATAGTTGTGGATATTCCTGGACCACCCTGTGTTAACGCAACTATTAGATCATAACTTTTAATTGATATATGAACTAAAATTACAAAACTTGTAAAAAATACAGGTCTCATCATTGGAAGTAATATTTTCCAATAAACTGTGAACAGATTTGCTCCATCTATTTTAGCTGCTTTAACAATTTCATCTTCAACTGATCTCAATCCAGCTAAAAATAATGCCATTACAAAACCAGCAGATTGCCAGACACCCGCAATTACGATGGTATAAATGGCCATTTCCCGATTAACCAACCAATCAAATGTAAAGTTTTCAAATCCCCAATCAATAAACATTTTTTGGATACCAAGAGTTGGATTTAAAATCCATTTCCATGCAGTGCCTGTTACAATGAAAGATAAAGCCATAGGGTATAGGTAAATTGTTCTTAAAACACCCTCTGCTCTAATTTTTTGATCCAAAAATATTGCAAGAATAATTCCAATTACCACACAGAAGATTAAAAATAATGCAGTAAAAATAAGTAAATTATCTACAGCTATTAGCCACTTTCTTGACCCCCAAAGTTTAACATACTGGCCAACGCCCCATAATTCATATTTGGGTAAAATTTTTGAATTAGTAAAAGATATATATAAAGTCCAAAGCACAAAACCATATACAAACCAACCAATTAATCCAACAGCAGGCGCCATTACAATTTTTGGTAAGTTTTTTTCCAACCACTTGAACATTATAAATATTTTTTAATTTTGATTAAAAAAAAAGGCCACCTAAAAATTAGGTGGCCTCAATTTCTATTTTTTACATATTATCTAATACAGAGTCAGCTAAAGCATTTGCAGCATCAACAGATGACATATCAGAATTAAAGTGTTCTGTTATTACATCTTGAAGTGCAGCTTTCATAGTATTGCCTTGAGCCATTCCATGAGCAAAACTTGGTACTAAACCACCACTAGCACCTGCAGTTTTAATGTCAGAATTTGAGGTTTTTGCGCATTTATCAAATTCATCCATAGAAACATCTAATCTTGCTGGAATTGATCCTTTGTATAGGTTAAAAACTTTTTGGAAGTTTTTACCCATCATTAACTTAGCTAATAATTTTTGACCTTCTTGTTTTTCTGGATCACTAGTTTTGTAGAATATGAAACTATCTACATTGTATAAGTATCCATTATTAGAAGGTGTTGGAGCACAATAGTAATCTACACCTGGAACTTTTCCAGCAGCTGTAAATTCACCTTTTGCCCAATCTCCCATAATTTGAAAACCTGCTTTACCTTCGATAACCATTCCAGTCGCAACGTTCCAATCTCTTCCTGGGCTACCTTCATCTGTGAAACCTTGAAGTTTTCTCATTTGATCAAAAACTTTAACAGTTGTTTCGCTTCTTAAACAAGTTTCTTTAAGATCAACATAGCAGTTTTTATAATAGTTGTTTCCACCGATACCCATAGCAACTGCTTCGAATACTGTTGCATCTTGCCAAGCTTGACCACCATGTGCAAATGGAATTACACCAGCTGCTTGTAGTTTTTCTGCTGCTGCATTTAATTCATCCCATGATGTTGGAACCGAAATTCCATTAGCATCGAATACTGCTTTGTTTGCCCACATCCAGTCAATTCTATGAATGTTTACTGGAGCTGCACAATATGGACCACTATTATTTTGACATTTGTGAACTGCTGCAATCATTGGATCTAATAAATTATCCCAACCTTCTGACTGTGCAATTGGATCAATATTATAAGGAGCAACTACACCTTCTTGATCGTATTCTTGAATTGTTGGTCCTTTAATTTGAGAAGCTGACGGAGGATCTCCTGCAACTATTCTTGCTTTTAAAGCAACATTAGCAGCATCTCCACCACCACCTGTTACTGGCATATCTAGCCACTCACCACCGTTAGCAGCGAAATCATCTTTTAATACTTTAAGAGCAGCAGCTTCACCACCTGATGTCCACCAGTGCAAAACCTCAATTTTTGGTCCAGCAATAGAAGAAGTAGATGTGAATGCAAATGCTATTAAAGCAATTAACATTTTTTTCATATATTTCCCTCTTATTTGTTAAATTAAGTTAACTTAAAAAAATCAAGTATAGATTGTTTTGGGGTTAGTCTACAATAAAAAAAAAATACAACCTAGAATTGATTCTAGAAAATTTAATAAAATTTATAAGCACTGATATTTAAAGGAATTTTATTGTAAGTTTTTTTTAAATTTTAAATTGTATTTAATAAATAGATTTCCTTCCCAACCTTGCCGCACCTCTTACGCCACTAGCATCTCCATATTTTGGTTTAAGAAACACACCTTCATATTCTCTTCCAGTTACAAATTTTCTTACAATAGTTTCAATTTCACTTAAAAAATCAATTTCGTTTGATACGCCTCCACCAAAAACAAAACAATCTGGATCAAGAATATTAATTATATTTGCTAGAGACATTGCTAAATTTACTTTAAAATTATCTATTAAATTTTCTGCATCTAAATCATGTTTTCTATATAGCTCAAAGATCTCATTAGTTTTTAAATTTTTTTTATATTGCTTATTAAATTTTTTAGCTAAACTTAAGCCTGAAATAAAACTCTCAATTTCTCCTTCTCTTAAGTTAGTAGATTGAATATTTTCTTTTTTTGCTATTAAATGAGTAATTTGATTGTGACCCCACTCTCCTGCTACACCATTTGGGCCGGTTACAATTTTTTTATCAATTACTAAACCACCGCCAGCACCAGAACCAAGTATAATGCCATATACTATTTTATAATGTTTTCCAGATCCATCAATAGCTTCTGATAAAGCAAAGGAGTTTGCATCATTTTCACAAAATACTTCCTTACCTAGTATTTTTCTTAGATCTTTTTGAAATGGTTTTTTTTCTAACCAGAGACAATTTGGTGCATTTTTAACTAATCCTGTTTGAGGAGAATGAATTCCAGGATGACAAACACCTATAGGTAATTCTCTTTTTAACTCTTTTTCTAATTTATCACTTATCTCTTTTATTGTCTTAATTATCTTTGTGTAATCTTTGGGACAATCAGTTCTTTCACGATTACTTTCGTTACCATTTTCATCAAGAACCACACTCTCAATTTTTGTTGCTCCAACGTCTATACCTATCTGCATAAATTAATAAGTTGCTCTGCCACCACTTAAATCAAATACTGCAGCTGTTGAAAAAGAGTTTTCCTCACTTGATAACCAAGTAACTAAAGATGCCAATTCATCTACTTTTGCAAATTTATTTCTAGGAATTTTGGATAACATGTAATTGATATGCTCTTCAGTCATTTGATCAAAAATTCGCGTTTTTGCAGCTGCTGGCGTAACGCAATTTACTGCAATATTTTTTAGCGCTAATTCTTTTCCTAATGATTTAGTTAATCCAATTACTCCTGCTTTTGATGTACTGTAAGCGCTCGCATTAGGATTGCCTTCTTTTCCAGCAATTGAGGCAATATTTACAATTCTTCCATAATTATTCTTTATCATGTATGGGGTTACCGCTTTACAGCAATAAAACACTGCATTTAAATTTAAATCTATTACCTTTTTCCATTCTTCAAGTGGGTAATCAACTACTGTAGTATTTTTTCCTGCAACTCCTGCATTGTTAATAAAAATATCGATTTTTTTGTGTGTTTTTTCAATTTCAATTAAATTTTTTTCGATACTTTCATAATTTCCAACATCAACAATCTGATATGAGACTTTATCAGAATTAATTTTGCTAATTGCCGTTTTAATCGCTTCTTCATCTATATCCCAAATTACTACACTCGCTCCAGATTCTATAAACCTTTCAGTTATAGCCAATCCAAAACCTTGGGCTCCTCCAGTTACTATTGCAACTCTATTTTTTAAGTCGAAATTAATCATATTATTCTTTTTGTTTTTTTGATCTTAATAAAGGAAAAGCTAATGCAATTAAAGATAAAATAAAAAATGTTAAAGCAATTGGTCTTGTTAAGAACATTAGCCAATTTCCATCAAATATAACTAAAGATTGTCTTAAAGTTCCCTCTACTAATTCTCCTAAAATTAATCCTATAATTACAGGTACAACCGAAAAACCAAATCTTCTCATAAAAAATCCAAGCACACCAAAAAATAACATAATCCAAACATCAATTATTGATTGACTTAAAGAATAAGTTCCACAAACAGATACAGCAAATATCATAGGCCATAAAATTTTGTTAGGAACAAGAGTTATCCTAGCAAATAATTTTGCACCAAAAAATCCAAATATAAAAAATAAAACATTTGCTATTAACATGGCCCCAAAAATTCCATATAAAAAGTCTGGCTGTTCTCTAAATAAATCTGGACCAGGCCTAACACCATGAATAATTAAACCAGTTAATATTACTGCTGTTGTAGCACTTCCAGGAATTCCAAGGGCTAAAGTTGGAACCATTGCACCTCCAGTAGCAGCATTGTTAGCAGCCTCTGCTCCAGCAATTCCCTCTATTGATCCTTTGCCAAATTCCTCTGGTTCTTTAGAAAATCTTTTTGCTTCTGAATAACCAATTAAAGATGCAACTGTTCCTCCCTCGGCCGGTAAAACACCAATAAAAGATCCTATACCGCTTGATCTTAGAATTGTTTTCCATGTTTGTTTATAATCATCTAGAGATGGAAGTTTTACAGCTTTTAGTGCAACTCTTTTAAAAACTTGATCAAGAAGTGTAGACTGGGTTAACATTTCGCTTATAGCAAATAAACCTACTACTACAGGTATAAACCCAATCCCAACCGATAGTTCATTAATTCCATAAGTAAATCTATCAATTGAAGTCATAAAATCTTTTCCAATAGTTGAAATTAAAATTCCAAATGCGCCAGCGATTAAATTTTTAATTGGACTTCCCTCGCCAATTGATGCAAGCATTGTTAAACCAAAAATAGCTAATGCAAAATATTCAGGTTGGCCAAATTCATAGGCAAGTTTAGCTAATACAGGTGCAAAAAATACCAAAACTATTACACTAAAAATTCCACCCACAGTACTTGAAACTGTTGCCATACCTAAAGCTCTTCCTGCTTCTCCCTTTTGAGCTAAAGGATAACCATCTAGACAAGTGGCTGCTGCTGCTGGAGTTCCAGGTGTATTAATTAAAACTGCAGTGATTGCACCACCGTATGTTCCGGCACAATAAATTGATGTTAATAATACTATTGCTGAAAGAGGGTCTAAAGTCATAGTAAATGGTAAAATTAATGCTCCACCTGTTGTAGGACCTAATCCTGGCAGAACACCTAAAATTAGTCCAAATAAAGTTCCAAAAAGTAAAACGATTAACAACTTGGAACTAAACAAAGGCGCCATCATTAATAAAAGATTATCCATACTAGTAGTAATAAAGGTTTGTAATTATTCCTGGAGGAAATCTAAGACCCAGTATCATTTCGAAAAATATAAAAACTACTAGTGGAAATATAATTCCAACCAGTAGTAAATAAAAAACTCTCCTTTCACCCCAATTATAAGAAACAAATATAGAAAGTACTGAAATAGCTAAAAAAAAATCTAATGTTTTAGAAATTACTACAAATAAAATAAAACTTAAGATTGTTAAAAAAAATGGTTTTGGAAGTTTTTTTTCTTTTTTCCAGGGATTTTTGAATGATAGATAATAAATAATTGTTGTTAAAAACATTATCAATACTAACAATCCTTTTGGGAAAGTTGCAGGCTGAATACCTCTGTTTAAAATTGGTGGAACCTTATCAAAAGTAAATGTGGAAATTAATAATATTGTAGAAAAAAAAATTATTACAAAAAATACTTTAAATTCATCTTTAAAAAAAAAGGGCAAACTTTTGTTTGCCCTTTTTTTATTTTGTACATTATTCATAAAAAAAATGTACTTTCTTATGACTAATTAATGTAACCCAAAGCTTTAAGTTGAGCAGTCATTTCTGCAAGCATCACTTCCATTTGCTTACCCCACTCATCAGCTCCAACAACACTAGTTGAATCAAGTCCGATGTCAGTTAAAAAGCTCTGGAAATATTTATGCTCCATAGCTTTTATCATAGCATCTTCCAATTGTTTCTTTCTGTCGGCTGGAACCCCTTTTCTTGTTACAAATCCTCTAACAGTAGATAACACAACTGGTATTCCAAGCTCTGTAGCAGTAGGAACATTACTTAATTTTTCCATTCTGTTACTTGCAAGAACAACTGAAACACATAATGTTCCATCTTCAATTTCTGTAACTGCTTCACCTAAGTTTAAAACACCTACATCAATATCTCCTTTGATTAGGTTAGTTTTAATAGGACCAACTCCTTTGTATGGAACAATTGTTGGGTCAGTTAATTTTCCTTTTTTTGTAAATGCAATTGCACTTACATCATCAATACCACCAACATGAGTTGTGCCATATTTTAATGATTTTGATTTTTGTGCACTAATAAATTTCTTAGCGTCTTTGATTTCATTTTTACAATTTACAACAAATAACTGAGGATCATCTGTTCCTCTTGCTAATGGTTGCATGTCACTTAATTTAACTTTAGTTTTACCCAATGCCATTGAAACAGCATGACCTGTTGTCCAAGTTAAAGTGTGTTGACCATCTGCAGGTAAAGTCATCATATAATCCATTGATGCTGCTCCACCACCACCTTTTTTGTTAACTAATTGCATATCTTGTTTTAGATACCTTCTAGTTCTTAGTAACATCATTCTAGTTGTTACGTCTGTTCCACCACCAAAACCAGCATGAGTAATTGCTTGGATTGGGTGTCCATCTGCTTTTGCAGAGGTAATCATAAGTGGAAGTGCAACAACGAAAAATTCAGTTACCAAAAATGCGGCAGCTAAAAATAATTTAAAACTTTTTTTCATTATTTCCCTCTAATTGTTAATTTATAATTAATAATATAAACATAATCTGATACAAACCGTAAAGAAAAAAATGTCTCTTAATAAAATTAATATTGCTTTATTGCTTGGTGACCCTTCGGGCATAGGACCCGAATTGGTCTCAAAACTATTGAGCGAGGATATTACAAATAAAGCTAATATAGTTATAATTGGAGAGAGAAAAATTTTAGAAAATGGAAATGAAATTTCAGGCAATAAACATAATATTAATTATGTAGATGAATTTGACAAAATAGATTTTGAAAAAAGTAATAAATTTTTTCTAGACATTACACGAGGCAAAAATCATGATTATAAGCTGTCAGAATGTTCAAAAGAATCAGGTGAAAGTGTTCTGTCGGCTTTAAATATTGCTTTAGAATTAGCTAAAGAAAAAAAAATTCATGCAATAAATTTTGGTCCATTTAATAAAACAAGTCTTAAACTTGGTGGTAATAGATATTCTGATGAATTACATTTAATGGCTGAAAAGCTTAATGTTAAAAATTTTTTTTGTGAATTTAATGTAATTGATAATTTTTGGACTGCACGTGTAACATCACATATTCCAATTAGAGAAGTCCCAAATAATATAAAAAAAGAAAAAATAATCGAACCAATTAAACTGATTAATGAAGCAATGAAACTAAATGGTATAAAAAAGCCAAGAGTAGCTGTTCAGGCACTTAATCCTCACGCTGAATTTGGTACAGAGGAAAAAGATGAAATTATACCAGCAATAGAAGAGGTAAAAAAATTAGGAATAAATGCTGATGGCCCTCTACCTTGTGATACTTCATTTATAACAGCATATAAAAACGGAAATCACGATTGTATTGTTGGAATGTATCATGATGCACTTCAATCTGGGTTAAAAGCGTTTGGATTTGACCGAGGTGTAACCGTCCAAGGAGGTCTTCCTGTGCCCATTACAACTCCTGCCCATGGTACAGCTTTTGATATTGCCGGTAAAAATATAGCAAATTTAGAACCAACTTTGAATTCGTTTAAAATTGCACTTACAATGGCTGAAAATAAAAATAGATTATGAAATTGTAAAATATAAAAAAAAATGACAAAGATTAAAAACATAAGAACAAAAGTTTACCAATGGAATGGCAAAACTGTTCCACCGCAAAATAATTTTTGTACAAATGCTTCTGACCTTTTATTTGAAAAATCAGATGCAATGGGATCTTTTAGATTTCATGAATGGTTAATATGTGAAGTTGAAACAGACGATGGAATTATTGGAATTGGAAATGCAGCACTTGCACCACAATTAGTAAAAAAAACCATTGATACTTATTTAACTCCTTTAGTTATTGGTAAGGACCCTTTTGATTATGCTTATATTTGGGAAAAAATGTACAGAAGAACTCATGCATGGGGTAGAAGAGGATTAGGAATGGTCGCTATTTCAGCAATTGATATTGCTTTGTGGGACATAATGGGAAAAATTACAAATAAACCAGTTTTCAAATTATTAGGTGGAAGAACTAAAGAGAAAATTCCAGTCTATGCGTCAAAACTTTATAGCCAACCAATAAAAGAACTACAAAAAGAAGCTGAAATTTACGTTAATCAAGGTTTTAAAATGTTTAAAATGAGATTTGGATGGGGACCAAAAGACGGACCTGATGGAATGAAGAAAAATTTGGAACTAGCAGAGGCTGTTAGAGAAGTGATTGGCTATGACACAGACCTTATGATGGAATGTTATATGGGATGGAATTTAGACTACTCTAAAAGAATGATTCCTAAATTAGTAAAGTTTAATCCCAGATGGCTAGAGGAACCTGTTATAGCAGACGATATTCATGGTTATGCTGAACTAAATAATATGAATGCTATTCCAATATCTGGCGGAGAACATGAATTCAACTTATTTGGATTTAAACAATTGTTAGATTTAAAAGCAGTTAGTTATATTCAATATGATAATAATAGAGTTGGTGGTTTTACTATTGCGAGTAAAATAAATGCGTTAGCGGAAGCTTATCAAGTACCAGTTATTCCACATGCTGGGCAAATGCATAATTATCATTTAACAATGTCTAACTTTAATTGTCCTATATCCGAATTTTTTCCTGTGCACGATGTAGAAATTGGTAATGAGCTATTTTACTATATTTTTGAAGGTGACCCAGTTCCTGATTATGGATATATTAACTTGGATGACAATAAACCTGGTCTAGGTTTAACTATAACTGATAAATTCAAATCAGATTTCAAAATAATCGAATAACTAATAAGTTTCTACTTCATTAATACTGGGCATTGAATTTGCTGCACCTGCTTTTGTTGTGGAAATTGCAGCTACTTTGTTTGAAAATTCAAGAGCATCTTTAATTTTAAATTTATTGGATAAAGCATAAGCGAATGCCCCATTAAAAGCATCACCTGCTCCAGTTGTATCAATCACTTTATCCTTTAAACTATAAACATCTATAAAAAAACTTTCTTCAGAATTTGCAAAGTAAAGACCTTTTGGGCCTAATGTTATAACAATATTTTTTACTCCTTTTGCCAAAAAAGTTTTTGCAGCTTCTTCAATTTCTATTTTACTTTCAACCTTTTTATCTAAATAAAAACTTGCTTCAGTTTCATTAGGAGTAAAATAATCAATACATTTAAAATCACTTTCTTTAATATCTGATGCAGGAGCTGGATTAAAAATTGTAACAGACCCTGTCTCTTTTGCTCTATTGAGTGCATAACTAGTTACTTCATTAGGTGTTTCTAGTTGTGTTAAAAAAATTTCTGATTGTTTTATAAAATCAATATTGTTATCAATATCTTTATTGGATATCGTACCAGCTGCTCCTGGTACAATATTGATAGCATTATCCCCTGTTTTTTCATTTATCATTATACCTGCAACACCAGTTGACTGATTTGGATCTTGGATTATTGAACTTGTATTAATTCCAGCTTCTTCATAAAGCTTAAGAGCCATCTTAGCATTTTGATCATTTCCAATTTTAGTAATAAAATTTACATTTCCACCAAGTCTTGCAGCAGCAATTGCTTGATTAGATCCTTTGCCGCCCGGCCCAATTATATGATTTTTACCTAAAACTGTTTCTCCTTTAACAGGAATTTTTTCAGCAAAGAAACATAGGTCAGCTACGAATACTCCAAAAATGCATATAGAGTTCATTATTTATCAAGAACCCAAACGCTACCATCTGGTTTAATTACTCCTTTTGTTAGTATAAAACATCCATAAGGCCTTGTTTCAGAAGTAGATACGATTAATTGAGATTTTTTTGCTACTTTATAAAATTCTTGCCTCTCAATTGAACCTACTTTCCAATTTTCTCCAGAGGTTTCTTTTACAGCTTTTATAAAATCTTTGTGACACTCTGTTAATTCATCTGGTTTATTATCAACTTGCATTCTTTCTGCAGCAGAGTCTATAAAACTATCTAATGGAAAAACTGAAAGAATAGCTTTTGCGGCTTCATAAATATTAATACCATCTAATCTAATTACTTTATTGTTTAAAGAATGTGAATATGCAGGAAAATTAGCATCTGTTAAAACTAATTTATCACCATGGCCCATTGCTCTTAATTGATACAAAAGTTCAGGGTTTAAAATTGGATTAATATTAATTAGCATTAAACTACTATATTACATAAAAAAAAAGGGTGAAATAAAATTCCACCCTTTTAATTTTGATTATTCTAAAGATTATTTAAAATCGTTAGCGTTTTCTTTAGTTACTAATTGTGTACCAGTATCAATATTAGGATCGATACTTCCACCGTTAGCTAACTCAAGAGCATACTTAACTCCATATGCACCCATATTGTATGAGAACTGAGCTATTGTTGCAGTCATCTCTCCTTTTAAGATACTTGTAGCAGCATCAGGAGTAGCATCAAAACCAACAACGATTACATCATTCATATCAGCATCCTTAAGAGCTTGCATTGCACCTAAGCCCATATTGTCGTTAGAAGCAAATATTGCTTTGATGTTAGGATTTTTCAAAATGATTGATTCAGTAACAGATCTACCTTTTGCAGTATCCCACTCAGCAGTTTGAGTAGCAACAAGATTTAAACCACAATTTTTAAATCCTTTAATTGCACCATCTCTTCTTAATAATGCAGTTGATTGAGACTCAATCCCTGTAAGAATTGCAACATCTGATCCTTTTGGAGTTTTATCACAAATAAATTTTGCAGCTAATTCTGCACCATTCATATTATTTGTTCCAATAAAAGTAACACCTTCGTTAATTCCTTTTGTATCAACAAATACAACTGGAACTCCACTCTTAATAGCATCGTCTACTATTGGAGCAAAAGCGTTTGGATCTCCTGGTGCAAGAGCTAGAGCGTCAACACCTTTTGCAAGTTGATCTTCCACTTGGTTAATTTGTGCTTGAACATCTCCCTCTTGTGGTGGAGCAATCAAAATTAGTTTTACACCTAATTTTGCAGCTTCTTCTTCTGCACCTTTAGTCACTGAAGCCCAAAATGGGTTTCCTGAACCAGGTCCTTTTATACTAAATAAAATTTTCTTCTCAGCACTAACACTTGTTGTAATACTTAAAAGAAGAAAAACAGATGCTGTAAAAGCACCTATTAATTTAAACAATTTACTCATTAATTTATCCCCTTTAATAATTATTAAACTTCAATTTAATAAAATTTTTTAAAAAAATTCAACTGTTACAATGGTAACTATTTTAAGTTTCAACTAACGCGTGTTTTATTTTCTTGTCCCGAAATCCCTTCTCAATACATCAACATAAACAGCTAGTACTATAATTGATCCAATTAATACTTGTTGCCAAAAAAGTATCATTTTCAGGTATCGGAATTCACACTGGTAGAAAAGTTAATATAGACATTTTACCTTCATCTCCTAATTCTGGAATTGTTTTTAAAAGAGTAGATTTAAAAGAAAAAAATATAATAATTCCTAATTTTGAAAATGTGAGTGATGCTACTCTTTGTACAACATTATCAAATCAATATGGAGTGAAAGTTTCAACAATTGAACATCTTATGGGAGCTTTTTTAGGTTTAGGAATAGATAACGCTGTTGTAGAAGTAGACTCTCAAGAATTACCAATTCTTGATGGATCAGCGAAAGATTTTGTAAAAATATTAAAAAAAACAGGGCTACAAACTAGCGATGTTCCTATCAAACTAATAAAAATTAATAATCATGTCGAGTTTCATGAAGAGAATAAATATATATCTATTGATAAATCAAATACTACATTGGAAATAGAATTTGAAATTAATTATAAAAATCAACTTATAGGCAAACAAAGAAATAAAGTTAATATTTTTGAAGATAATTTGGAAGATATTTTCAATTCAAGGACCTTTTGTTTATATGAAGATATAGAGAAGCTTAAAAAAATAGGTTTAGGAAAAGGAGGTTCATTAGATAACGCAATTGTTGTAAAAGATAATAATATTCTTAATAAAAATGGTTTGAGAAATAAAAAAGAATTTGTAAATCATAAAATACTTGATTGTATGGGCGACTTGTATTTAGTTGGATATAGATTAATTGGCTCAATTAAATGTAGTCATGGTGGCCACAGTTTGACAAACAAACTATTAAGAAAAGTATTTAGTGATCAAAGAAATTACTCTTTGTTAGAAATTAAAGGAAAAAGTTTACCACATTCACTAATAAATAATCGTCACAACTTGAAATCTATTGCTTAAAAATTAGAATTTTAAAAATATTCTGTTAAAATTCTTCAATGAAGATTCATAATATATTACTAATTTTATTAATAATATTAGCACAAACATCTTGTACTAAAAAAGTAGAAAAAGTTTCAGTAATCAATCAGGATAATTTAGAAATGCAAATGATAGAGGCTTACAACGAAGGACTTAAAGAGTTTAATAAAGGAGATATTTTTTTTGCAGTAAAAAAATTTAATGAAGTTGAGCTTTTGTATCCACAATCTATATGGGCCCCAAGGTCTACTTTAATGGCAGCTTATGCATATTATTCACAATTATATTTTACTGACGCAATTTATGAATTGGAAAGATTTTTTGATAAATATAAAAATCATCCTGATGCTGACTATGCCTATTATTTACTTGCAGTTTGCCATTACAATCAAATAGTAGATGAAACAAGAGATTTAGGAGAAATAGTAAAGGCTAAAAAATATTTTAGTTTATTAGTTAGTGAGTTTCCAAATACAGATTTTGCTGAAGATGCTAAATTTAAACTCGATCTTATTGAAGAAATACTTGCATCTAAAGAAATATATTTAGCAAACTATTATCTAAATAGAGAAAAATGGATACCTGCAATAAATAGGTATAAAACGATTGTAAATGAGTATGATACCACTATTTTTGTTGAAGAGGCATTATACAGGCTTGTTGAATTGAATTACAAATTAGGTCTTACAGATGAGGCTAAAAAATATGCAGCCGTACTGGGTTATAATTATCAATCAAGTAAATGGTATGAAAGATCTTATAAAATTGTAAATAAAAATTATAAAAAAACTTATATTAAAAAAAATCTTAAAAAAGAAAAATCTTTACTCACAAAATTCAAAGATCTATTTAAATAACAATATATATGAAGAAAAGTGAGATAAAAAAAAGATATGATAATAAAATAAGTGAACTTAAAAAACACAATAAATATTATTTTGAAAAGAGTTCACCAATAATTTCAGATTATGAATATGATCTAATTAAGAGAGAAATACTTGATTTAGAAAAAAAATACCCAAATTTAACAAATCCATCATCACCTTCAGACTCTTTAGGATATCCCCCTTCAAAAAACTTTCTAAAATCTAAACATAGAATAAAAATGTTGTCTTTATCTAATGCTTTTAACAAAGAAGACTTAGAAAACTTTGAAAAAAAAATATTTAATTACTTAAATCAAAAGACAAATATAGAATATAGTGTCGAGCCAAAAATAGACGGTATTTCAGCTTCATTAACGTATAAAAATGGTTTACTGGTTCTGGGAACGTCCAGAGGAGATGGTGCGACAGGTGAAGTTATTACAGAAAACTTAAAAACAATTAGTGACATACCGCACAAAATTACTAACAGAGATTTCCCAAAAGATATTGATATAAGAGGTGAAGTTTTTATAAAAAAAAATGATTTTAAAAAATTGAAAAATAATTTTGCAAACCCTAGAAATGCAGCATCTGGTACACTTAGACAAAAAAATCCTGCAGAGACTAAAAAAATTCCATTAAATTTTGTTGCATATACCTATGGCTATTTTGAAAGTGCAGAAATAAAGAAACAGTCAGATTTTTTAAATTCATTAAAAAAATGGGGATTTAAAATAAATGAACATAATAAAATTTTAAAAACTATTGATGATTTGGTCAATTTTCATAAGAAATTTGAAAACGATAGGTTTGATTTAGAATATGATGTCGATGGTTTAGTTTACAAAATTAATAGTCTTGAATTACAAAGAAGATTGGGGTTTACGTCAAATTCTCCAAGATGGGCTATTGCTCATAAATTTTCAGCAGACAGTGCCTATTCTCAAATAACAGACATAAGTATTCAGGTTGGGAGAACTGGTGCATTAACACCAGTAGCAAGAATAAAACCAGTAAATATTGGTGGCGTGGTAGTATCAAATGCAACTCTTCATAATGAGGATGAAATAATTAGGAAAGATATTCGAATTGGTGATACTGTTAAAATTGAGAGAGCTGGAGATGTAATACCTCATGTTATACATGTTGACCTTAAGAAAAGAGATAAAAAATCAAAAAAATTTGAATTTCCTATCACTTGTCCCTCATGTGGTTCAGAAACAATTAAAGAGCTCAATAGATTAACAAAAAAATATGATGCTGTTAGAAGATGTACAAATGAGGGTTATGACTGTGAAAAAATTGCAATTGAAAAAATTAAACACTTTATATCTAAAGAGGCAATGAATATTGATGGGCTCGGTAAAAAAGTTGTAGAAAATTTTTGGAGTCTAAATTTAATTAGGTTTCCACAAGATATATATAATTTAGACTATAAAAAAATTTCAAATCTTGAAGGTTGGGGAAATTTATCAGTCTCTAACTTAAAATATTCAATAGATCAATCAAAAAAAGTTCCTTTAGATAGATTTTTATACGCTATTGGGATAAGACACATAGGTGTAGAAAATGCTAAGCTTATAGCAGAGTATACAAAGTCTATAAAGAATCTTATGAGTTTTATTGATAAAAAAAAATTAAACGAACTTTTAAATATAGATGGAATTGGAGATACACAGATACACTCTTTAAAAAAATTTTTTGATAATAAATTAAATTACAGTGTGATTAAAAAATTATCAAATACTCTAATGATTTCTGATCTTAAATTGAATAAAAAAGGTAAACTTTCAAATAATACATTTATGTTTACTGGAAAACTATCAGATATGAGTAGAGCTGAAGCAAAATCCTTAATAGAAAAAAACTCTGGATCGGTTACAAGCTCAATAAATAAAAAATTAAAATATTTGATTATTGGCGAAAAACCTACAAATAGAAAAGTGGAACAAGCAAAACAATTAGGGATTAAAATTCTATCTGAAAAACAATGGCTTAGATTATTAGATTAAATCAGCTAACCATTTCTTTTCTTTTTTATTTAAAAATGGAGAGATATTTTTGTAAACATCAAAATGATACTTAAATAAATATTTTGTTTCATCTTTATTAAGCATTTTAAAATTAATTAAATCTACATCGATCGGTGCCATTGTAAGGTTTTCAAATATTAGCTTGGATTTAATTCTTTTAACAAATACTAAATTTTCAATTCTTATACCAAAATAATTTTTCTTATAAAAACCAGGTTCATTGCTTAAAATCATCCCCTCTTTTAATTTTACATAATTGTTTTTAGATATTCCTTGTGGCCCTTCATGAACATTTAGAAATGCCCCAACTCCATGACCCGTGCCATGACGGTAATCTAAACCAGCTGAATTAAGACTTTTTCTAGCAATTTTATCAATATTATGGCCATTTTTTTGCTTATTTATATTACTTAAGGCAACAGCAATATGACCCTTTAAAACCCTTGTAAAAATATTTTTAATTTCTTTAGACACATTTGAGAAACATATAGTTCTAGTTACGTCTGTAGTTCCCCATCTATATTGTCCTCCAGAATCAAGTAGTAATAGTTCATTGTATCTTAATTTTCTATTTGAAAATCTATCAGATCTATAATGGATAACTGCCCCATTTGGCCCCGATCCAGCAATTGTATTAAAACTCGGGTATAAATAACTTTCGTTTGTTTTCCTAAAATTTTCTAATTTTTTTTCAATATTTTTTTCTGTAAGGTTATTTATTTTATTATTCTTTATCCAATATAAAAATTTTGTTAACGCAACTCCATCTTTAATATGTACATTTATCATATTTTTAATCTCTGTTTTATTTTTTAAAGATTTTAAATTATATATTGGGTCCTCTCTTTCAGTTATTTTAAATTTATAATTGATTAAGCTTTCTTCAAAAACTGAGCAAGTTTTACTATCTATACAAAAATTTCCACTTTTTAGATCATTTAAACATTTAAAAATATCATTTTCTTCAAGAAAAAATATTTTTAATTTTTTAAGACTTAATTTTATTTTTTGTATTTTCTTTTTTTTGGAAAAAAAATATATTTCTTTTTTATTTGTTAAGACCATTTTACAATTTGCAATTGGAGAATGAGGAAGATCTTTTCCTCTTATGTTAAGAAGCCAACAAATATTTTCACCAGCACTGATATAAATATAATCAATTTTTCTTTTTAACATTATTCTGATTAACTCATTTATTTTATTATTTATAGACTTGCCTGCAACATCAGAACTCAAACTAAAGAATGGAAAAATTTTTAATGATTTATTTTTATTTTTAAATTTTAAATTTAAAGGAATAAGGTTGTAATTATCTCCAAAATATTTATTTAAGGTTTCTCGTGTAAAAAGATTTGGATCGAATCCAATTTTAATTTTTGTTTTTAAAACATTCTTAGGCCACACATAAGGAATTTCACAAATTTGAAATTTATTTCCTGACTCCTTTTCCGCTTGAATTGTATATCTTCCATCAACAAATAAATATTTTCTATTTTTTAAAAAAATAGCAAATCCTGCAGATCCTGAAAAATTTGTAATTGTTTTGAGTTTGTTTGTTATAGAGTATTCTGTGAAATAATTATCATTTTTTGGTAGAATATAACCATCTAAATTATTTGTAAGAATTATTTTTTTTATTTCAGAATTCATTTTAGTTTTTTTTGATAGCGTAACCAGCCTGGGCTTCTAATTTCGCTTTCTGCATCAAAATCTATATCTTGGTTAAATTCAAAATCTTCCTCTCCATCATCTATAAAGTTATTATTTTTTTTAATATATTCATCTGGAAGTTCGTCAACAAATCTTGATGCCATACTATCAATCCAGTCACCTTGGTAAAATCTATTCATAGAAAAAGAAATTTTTGCAAGTTTTTTTGCTCTGGTAATAGCTACATATGCTAATCTTCTCTCCTCCTCTAGTCCACTTTCACCTTTTTCTTCAATACTTTTTTGATGTGGGAACAGTCCTTCCTCCCACCCTGGAAGGAAGACTACATCGAACTCTAAACCTTTTGAGGCATGAATTGTCATTAAATTAACTTTTTCGCTTTGCCAGTCTTGGTCTAGTGATGTGGCAAGAGCAACGTGTTCTAAAAAGCTCTCTAAGTTATCAAATTCTTTCATTGCATTTAGTAATTCTTTTATATTTTCTAATCTATTTTCATTTTCTAAATCTTTTTTGTTCTTAAGCATTTCACTATATCCAGACTCATCTAAAATTGTTTGTAAAAGCTTATTATGATTCATTTTACTTTTAAAATCATTTCTCCACTTGGCTAAAAGATTAAGCAATGAATTAAGACCTATTTTAGTTTTAGGTTTAATTTTATTTTGCTCGATTAAGTTTTTTGAAGCAATTTCTAATGAACATCTATTTAATTTAGCAAAATTGTTAATAGCTTTTACAGTCGTATCACCAATAGATCTCTTTGGAACATTTAGAATTCTCTCAAAAGATAAATCATCTTGTTCCTGATAAACTGTTTTTAGATAAGCAACACAATCTTTTACCTCAGCTCTTTCATAAAATTTTATTCCACCGATAATTCTATAAGGTATCCCTATCTTTAAAAATCTTTCTTCAAATTCTCTTGTTTGAAAAATAGCTCTTACTAGAATTGCAACTTCATTTAATGAAAATTTCTTTTTGAAATCCTCGATATTAGAACCAATCTCAGTTGCCTCATCTTTTACATTTCTAAAGCAATTTAAAGACACAAGTTCACCTTCCTCCTGATCGGTAAAAAGTTTTTTTCCAACCCTATTTTGATTATTTTCAATAATATTCGAAGCAACATTTAAAATATTTTGAGTAGATCGATAATTTTTTTCTAATCTTATTATTTTAGTATTTTCATAAACATTTTCGAATTGAAGGAAATTTTTAATTTCTGCACCTCTCCAACTATATATTGATTGATCATCATCTCCAACACAGCATATATTTTGGTTATGTTCTGCTAAATATTTAAGCCACTCACTTTGAATATAATTTGTATCTTGATACTCATCCACTAATATATATTTAAATTTTTTAGAATACATTTTTGAAATATCATTATGTCTTTCAAAAATTTTAACAGTATGAAGAATTAAGTCACTAAAGTCAGCTGAATTTAAATCGATTAATTTTTGTTGATATATTTTGTAAATACCAAGAAAGCTTTTTTCTAAAATATCTTTACGTTTGAGCACTACCTCATCTGGATAGAAACCTTTATTTTTCCACTTATCGATTATTGCTAAAATATATCTTGGAGATATTTTTTTTGTATCAATGTTTTCAGATTTACAAATATTTTTTATTAATCTTATTTGATCATCTTGATCAATAATTGAAAAATTTGATTTTAATCCAGCTGCTTCAGCATGTTTTCTTAATATTTTTGCACTTATTGAGTGAAAAGTACCAAGCCATGGTAGACCTGTAGCTTCTTTTCTTAAAAATTTTGAGACTCTTAGCTGCATTTCTTTTGCGGCTTTATTTGTAAATGTTACTGCTAGAATTTGATTAGGGAATGCTTTGTGTTGCTTAACTATGTGGGCAATTCTAGAAGTTAGAACCCTTGTTTTACCAGATCCTGCACCAGCAACAATTAAGAGCGGTCCATTTATATATAAAACAGCTTCTTCCTGATTTTTATTGAGATTTGTTAAATAGTCTAAATTCATCATTTATTTTTTTTTAATTTAAGCGATATTGAATTTATGAAAAAAAAAGAAAAACCCACGTACTTTGTTAGGGGCGTTTTCTTATCAATTCTGTTATTTTTTTTACTAGGCATTTATTTATCAATACCAGTTTTATTTAATTATAAAAGTATAGAAAACATCATTGAGAAAAAATTTTATTCTGATTTTAATATTAACTTAAATATCAATGGTGACATAAAGTACCAATTACTGCCAAAACCTCATTTGTTAATTAGTAATCCATCTTTATCAATAGATGATAAAAAAAGCGAGAGAGTTATCTCAATAGATATTGATAAATTAAAAGTTTTTTTACATACAAAAAATTTATATCCAAAATCTAAATTAAATTTTGCAAAATTTGAAATACAAGAAAATAATTTTTTATTAAAAGTAAATGAATATAATATTTTAAGATATTACTTTCATAATAGTGAAAGCAAACCCATTCATATTAAAAAAAGTAAAATATTTATGTTAGATGAACAAGGAGAGACTATAATTATATCTCCAATAGAAAAAATAATTTTTACAACTTCGAAGAAAGATAATTTTAAAAAGTTGAATATTAATGGAAATATATTTGATCTAAAATTTAAATCTTTTTGGAAAAAAGAGTTTAATTCAGATTTAGACTCGCAAATAGAAATAGATTTTAAATCACCTAATATATTAATCAAAAATAAATTAACTTATGATAACAGTTCAGATTTTAAAGGATCAACATTAATTAACTTTTTAAATAAAAATGTAGAGATTGATTATAAATTTAAAAATAATAAAATTTATTTAAAATCACCAGATAATAATAATGATATAAAAATTGATACAAATATCGAATTAAAACCATTTTATTTAAATTCAAATATTATTTTAAATAGACAAAATTTAAATTTTTTGATTGATGAACTAATTTTTTCAACATTGAGTTTGAAACCTGATTTATTAGGAAATTTAAACGGAGATTTAAAATTATCCTTAACTAACATCGAACATGAACTTATAAGAGACGGTTATATTAGTTTTGATATAAAAAATAATTCTATCGAATTAGATAAAGTTATATTCAATTTAAGTGATATAGGTATTATTGAGTCTGAAATTAATTATGAGGATGAAAAAGGTGAAATAATATTTAATTCCTCAAATGTTATTAAAATAAAAAGCTATAAGAATTTTGCAAAAAAATTTCAATTAAATAAAAGTAAAGTTAAAGATTTAAACCAGATTTTTTTTAAAATAAAAAAAAATATTAATACAGGTCTAATTTCAATATCTGACATAAAAATAAATAAATTAGATAATGTGGACAAAAATAGAGAAAAGCTTGTGTATGATGTAAAAAATACACAAGAACTTAAATCGCTGGTTAAAAGAATTATAAATAATTAAAGAGGTTTAATCATCTTATATGGATCAACAATTTTATCATACTCATTTTCGCTAATAAGTCCTGTTTTTATAGCCTCAATTTTGAGTGTAGTTTTATTTTTCAATGCGTTTTTTGCTATCTTTGCTGCATTATCATAGCCAATTTTTGGGGATAGGGCAGTTACTAACATTAATGAATTATCAACTAAATGTTTAATTCTATTTTTGTCTGCCTTCAATCCAGATATACAATATTTTCCAAAACTTCTTGTGCTATCTGATAATATTTGAATTGATTGAAGAACGTTGTGAATTATCAAAGGCTTGAAAACATTCAGCTCAAAATGCCCATGAGATCCAGCCATAGTAATTCCATTGTGATTTCCTATTACTTTTACACAAACCATTGTTACGGCTTCACATTGAGTTGGGTTTACTTTGCCAGGCATTATTGATGATCCAGGCTCATTTTCTGGAAGTATTAATTCTCCATATCCTGCCCTAGGCCCTGATCCTAAAAATCTTATATCATTTGCAATCTTCATTAAACATACCGCAGTTGTATTTAGTGTACCTGAGTAATTAACAATTGGATCATGAGCGGCTAAAGCTGCAAATTTATTTTTGGCAGGTTTAAATGGTAGTTTAGTAATTTTTTTAATTTCATTTACTATTTTTTTATCAAAATTCTTTTTTGTATTTATTCCAGTTCCAACAGCAGTACCACCTTGAGCAAGAAAGTAAATTTCACTTAAAGACGACTCGATTCTTTTGATACACTCTTCTAATTGTGATTGATAACCTGAAAATTCTTGTCCTAATGACAAGGGAGTTGCATCTTGAAGGTGTGTTCTCCCTATTTTTACAATTTTGTTAAATTCTCTTACTTTTTTTTTTAATTCCTTATTTAATAGATTTAAACTTGGTAATAGTTTTTCTCTAGTTTCCATAGCTATTGCAATATGCATTGCGGTAGGAAATACATCATTGGTAGATTGAGATTTATTTACATGATCGTTTGGATGCACAGGTTTTTTTGTTCCTTTTTTCCCTTTTAGTATTTCAATTGCCCTATTAGATATCACCTCGTTTACATTCATATTAGTTTGAGTACCCGAACCAGTTTGCCAAACTTTAAGTGGAAAATGACTATCTAACTTTCCATTAATTACTTCGCTTGCAGCTTTAATAATTGATTTATATATTTTTGAATTAATATCTTTATTTTTATAGTTTGTTATTGCTGCAGCTTTTTTTATTATAGCTATAGACTTTATTAATTTCGGCCTTACTAAGACATCCCCGATATCAAAGTATTTTTTGGATCTTTGAGTAGAAGCTCCCCAATACTTATCCACAGGCACCTTAATAGTGCCTATGCTGTCATATTCTTTTCTGAATTTCATAATTAAATCTTGAGAGTATATTAAATCCTTATACATTAAATAATATTAAATTCATATAGGAGCAAAATGACAAATTTTGAAAAGGTTGGATTATTTATGAAAACTTTTAATCAAGATGTTAAAGTTTCATCAAGCCTCAGCACAGATAAAATAAATTCATTAAGAATATCACTTATTAATGAGGAATTAGAGGAACTCAAACAAGCTATATCAGATAAAAATTTAACTGAAGTTGCTGATGCTTTAACTGATATATTGTATGTAACTTATGGGGCAGGGCATGCATTTGGTATTAATTTAGATAAATGTTTTGATGAAGTTCAAAAGTCCAACATGAGTAAGTTAGGAAAAGATGGAAAACCTATATTTAATGAATTCGGAAAAGTAATGAAGGGGCCTGATTATTTTAAACCAAATTTGTCAAAATTTATTAAATAACTTATAACCAGCTTGGTTTGAGAGCTTTAATATTTGCATCTCCACATTTTAAATCATCCTCAAAATTAAATTTTTTATTTTCCAGTTTTAATAAAGCAAATGGATTTTTATTATTAATCAATAACTTTCCTATATTTTTATTCCCAGAAGTAATTTCTTCACTTTTGAGATCACCATTTAGTACTTTAATTGCAAATAATCTTTTATTAAGTTTATCTTTAAGTTTTATTCTTGCCGTGTTCTCTTGTCCCACATAACATCCTTTTTGAAAATCAATTCCATTTAACTCTTCAAAGTTACATTCAATACCAAAAATTTTATTTTGTAAATCTTTCGTGTCAATTTGAGGTATGCCCAATTCATGACTGTGATTATAGTACTCTTCTACGTCTGAAACTTCTAAACCTAATTTTTTTAATGACAAATATAATTTTTCTAAATTAATTACCAACCTAGCTCCTAATTTTTTAGATCTTGGATCTAAAAGGATAGGATCTTCTCTAAATTTAATTGTATTACCTTCCTCATCTTTAGAGTTTTCTATCTCTAAAAATTTTTCTTTACTCAAATTTGCTATAACAAACTCATTACTAAGATTTAATATTTCTACTTTTGACCTTAGTTTGTATAAATTTAATTGTTTATATAAATCATCTATATTTTTTTTCTCACAATCTAACAGATAGCCCAATTTATATTTGATAATTATAAAATCGTAGAGATATTTACCTTGAGGGGTTAGAAGAGCTGAAAAACAACTTCTGATTTCTGATACATTTTCAATATTGTTGGTGATTATATTTTGCAAAAACTCTTTAGCATCGCCTCCATTGATATAAAGAAGACCTCTATCTTCTAATATGTAAACATTATTTCTATTCATATTGTAATATTATAACAAATGATATAAGTACTTTTTTTATAAATGTTAGACCTAATAATCAAAAATGGAAAGTGTTATATTGATAAAGATCTTAAAGATGTAGATATAGGTATTCAAAATAGCAAGATCGTAAAAATTGGAAAGTTAAATGAAGATGCAAGTCAATCAATTGATGCAACTGGACTTACAGTTCTTCCCGGATGTATTGACACTCAAACGCATTTTAGAGAACCAGGCTCAACAGATACTGAAGATTTAGCCACAGGAAGTAGAGCAGCAATTGTTGGAGGTATTACCTCAGTGTTTGAAATGCCAAATACAAATCCTGCAACCACAAATAAAGCAGAGTTTCAAAGAAAAATAGATTTAGCAAAAAATAGGATGTATTGTAATCATGCATTTTATTTTGGGGCTACTCCCACTAATCAAAGCGAATTAGCTGACCTTAAGGGTTTAGATGGATGTTGTGGTGTAAAATTGTTTGCTGGTTCGTCCACTGGAACTTTGCTAGTTCATAAAGAAGAAGATATTGAAAAAGTATTTGAAAGCACATCAAAAATTGTTGCAGTTCACTCAGAGGATGAAGATATTTTAAATCTAAGAAAGAAGCTAAGAGAAAAAGGTAATGTTCATTCACATCCAATATGGAGGGATGAAGAATGTGCAATTTCTTCTACTAGAAAAATTGTCAAAATTGCAAAAAGGCTGGGTAAAAAGGCTCACATCTTACATATAACAACAAAACAGGAGATTGATTTTTTATCTCAAAATAAAGGAGATATAACTTTTGAAATAACTCCACAACATTTAACTATGTTTGCTCCAGATTGCTACGACAAACTTGGAACTTATGCACAAATGAATCCACCAATAAGAGATAAAAGTCATTATGATCGTTTATGGTATGCAGTAAGAAACAATTATAATGATACTATTGGTTCGGACCATGCTCCACATTTAAGAGTAAATAAAGACAAAGAATATCCAGATACCCCATCAGGAATGCCAGGAGTTCAAACTTTATTACCTGTTATGTTAAACCATGTAAATGATGAAAAACTAACTTTAGTTCAATTAATGAATCTTGTCTGTGAAAATCCAGCTAAAATTTTTGGTATTATTGGTAAGGGATATATAAAGAAAAATTATGATGCAGACTTTACAATTGTGGATATGAACAAAATTATCGAAATCAAAAATGAAAAAATAGAGAGTAAGTGTGGATGGTCGCCTTTCAATGGATATAAGTTTAAGGGAACTCCAGTTTATACAATCATTAATGGTGAAATAAAAATGAAAGATGGTGAAATTCTTGGTGAACCTTCGGGTAAACCATTAAGTTTTCAAAATTAAATTATATAGTTTTACTAGAATATATATTTACTAGTGTAACACCTATTACAATAAAAAACATTCCTATTATTGCTTGCCAGCTTAAAGACTGTTTGAAAAAAATATATCCTAGTATAGCAATTGTAAATATACCCAGTCCACTCCAAGTTCCATAAACAATAGCAATAGGTAGTTTGTTAACAACAAATGTAAGTAGGTAAAAAGCTGACAAATAAAATATTGATAGAAATATTGTAGGTGTTAGTTTTGTAAAGTTTTGGGTTACAGGTAGCAACATGGTTCCACAAACTTCACAAATAATTGCTCCAAATAAAAATAAATATGTTTTAAGCATTATTTTATAATATTACTCTTTATTAAATCATTTTTAATTTCATCCAGAATTGTAGGATCGTCGATTGTTGCTGGCATTTTATAATCTTCTTTGTCAGCTATTTTTCTAATAGTACCCCTTAAAATTTTTCCTGATCTTGTTTTAGGTAATCTTTTTATAACTATTGCAACTTTAAATGCAGCAACTGGTCCAATTTTGTCTCTAACCATCTGAATACATTCTTTTGATATAGTATCATTAGCTTTTTCAACTCCAGACTTTAAAACAATTAAACCTATTGGCAATTGTCCTTTTAATTTATCTGCAATTCCAAGAACGGCGCACTCAGCAACAGACTGATGTTCTGATAACACCTCTTCAATTGCACCTGTCGATAATCTATGACCAGCAACATTAATGATGTCATCTGTTCGTGACATAATCCAAATGTATCCATCCTCATCAATATGCCCTGCATCATAAGTTTGGTAATAACCTTTATAATTAGTCATATAATTTTCTTCATATCTCTTATCAGCGTTCCAAAGTGTAGGAAATGTACCAGGAGGCAAAGGTAATTTAACAACTATATCGCCCATCTCATTTGGTTTTGCTATTGAGTGATCTGGTTTAATAATTTTAACATCGTAACCTGGAACTGCTTTACATGCTGACCCATATTTAGTTTTTTGCATTTCTATCCCAGTACAATTTGAACTTATGGCCCAACTAGTTTCAGTTTGCCACCAGTGATCAATGACAGGAACATTTAAAAGATTTTCTGCCCACTTTAAAGTATCAGGATCAGCTCTCTCTCCGGCTAAAAACAATGACTCAAACGAACTTAAGTCATATTTAGAAAAAAATTTTCCATCTGGGTCTTCTTTTTTAATGGCCCTGAAAGCTGTTGGAGCTGTAAACAAAGATTTTATTTTGTATTCAGAAATTATTCTCCAAAAAACTCCAGCATCAGGGGTTCCAACTGGTTTACCTTCAAACAATACAGTTGTACATCCTTTGAACAAAGGAGCATAAACAATATATGAGTGTCCTACTATCCATCCAATATCGCTTGCAGACCACCAAATATCATTTTCATCTATATTGTAAATATTTTTCATTGTCCACTTAAGAGCAACAATGTGACCACCAACATCTCTTACTATACCTTTTGGTATTCCAGTAGTTCCTGATGTGTATAAAATGTAAGCAAATTCATTAGCTCCTATTTCAACACAATCTTTATCTTTTGCATTTACTAAAGATTCTTCCCAACTTATCTCAAGTGGAGAGTTTAGTTTTATCTCATGGTCTTTTCTTTGAAAGAAAATTACTTTTTTAACTTTATGTTTTGCAATTTTAAGAGCTCCATCAACTAGTGGTCTATACTCAACTGTTCTGCCTGGCTCATATCCACAAGAGGCAGTAATTAAAATCTTTGCTTTACTATCATCAATCCTACTTGCTAACTCATTTGATGCAAATCCACCAAATACAACTGAGTGTATGGCCCCAATTCTTCCACATGCAAGCATAGCAATGACTGCTTCTGGTATCATAGGCATATAAATAATAACTCTGTCACCTTTCTTGACTCCTTGATTGTCTAATGCACCAGCAAATTTTGAAATTTTTTCTTTTAATTCGTTGTATGTGAACTTTGCTTTATATTTTGTAATAGGACTGTCATATATTAATGCTGTCTTATCGCCTTTGCCTTGATCGATATGAGTATCAATAGCGTTATAGCATGTGTTTGTAACCCCATCCTCGAACCATTTGTAAAAAGGAGGGTTTGATTTGTTTAAAATTTTTGTGGGTTTCTTAAACCAAAAGATATCTTCAGATACATTTTGCCAAAATTTCTCAGGATTTTGGACAGACTCTTGATAAATTTTGTTAAAACTGTCTTTCATGGTGATTTGTTTTTTGACTCACTTTTATAATGATTTTATGTAACAGGTTGTATTTAATTTCACAAAGTAAGTAAAATCAATACTTTTTAGAGGTCAAAAACTCTTCAATAAACCAATTTTTTTTGCTATTTAACCCTAACTTTAGGCTAATCATTAGATTAGTCTGTAGTTTAAATTTAAACTAATAAAAAAAAACTAACTATGAGGGAGTTTTTTATGAAGACAATGAAAATGTTAGCTTTAGCGGCAGTGCTTTTCGGAGCAACTACGGCAGCTAACGCGGCAACAGCCTTTTTAGCTACAGACGATTTCGTAGGTATTTCGTTTTGGTTAATTTCAATGGGTATGTTAGCAGCTACAGCATTTTTCTTTATGGAACAGGCTAATGTCGGTTCACAGTGGAGAAAATCAGTAAACGTAGCTGGATTAGTAACAGGTATAGCATTTATTCATTATATGTATATGAGAGCAGTATGGGTTGAAACAGGTGATACTCCAACTGTATACAGATACATTGACTGGTTAATTACTGTACCACTACAGCTAGTAGAATTTTACTTAATTCTTTCAGCAGTAAGAAAAGTTGACACAAACATATTCTGGAGAATCTTAATTGGTTCACTAGTTATGTTAATAGGTGGATATCTTGGAGAAGCTGGATTCATTAATGCTACACTAGGTTTCATAATCGGTATGGCTGGATGGATTTACATTCTTTATGAAATCTTTTCAGGAGAGGCAGGAAAAGTTGCTGCTAAATCTGGAAATAAAGCTTTAGTAACTGCATTTGGAGCTTTAAGAA